>JAIUYB010000027.1 GCA_020216625.1 Desulfarculus sp. | reverse complement strand
CAGGCCCGCGCCGGCGGCGAAGCGGGCGTAGTTTACCCCGGCCCGCAGCAAAGGCAGCGGGTCGCGCCAGAACCAGTCCATCTCCAGATTCAGGGTCTGGCGGTGCCAGAGCATCAGCCCCAGACGGTGGCCGGCCGGCGCGCCGGAGGCGGTGAGGCTGTCGGACTGGCCCTGGTGGTAGACCCGCAGGGGCTCGTCCACGAACCGGGTCAGGTGGGCGCGGGCGATGGGGGTCCAGATCAGGTCCTCGGGCACGAAACGGGCCCCGGGCGGTTCGGGCGCGGGATGGGCCCGCACCAGGTCGCTGCGGGTGAAGCCCCACAGCTCGCCCTTCACCCGCCAGCGATGGCGCAGCTCCAGGGCGCTGACCTCCATCACCGGCCGGGGCAGGGGCGATCCCACCAGGCGTCCGTTCTGGTCCTGGCAGCGGCCGGCCACCCCGGCGAAACGCGGGCGGACGGCTTCGGGTATTTGTCGCCAGTGCCAGGCCAGGCGCTCCAGGGCCTGGGGCAGACAGGCGTCGTCGGAATCCAGGGTCAGGAACAACTCCCCCCGGGCCAGGGCCGCGCCCCGGTTCAGGGCCGCGTGCTTGCCCTGGTTCTTTTGATATTGGTAGCGGATGGGGAAGGCCGCGTCCCTTCGCCAGCCTTCCACCAGCTCGGCGGTGCCGTCGCTGGAGCCATCGTCCACGATCAGCCACTCGAAATCGGTGAAGGTCTGGGCGGCCAGGCTGGCGCGCACCCGGTCCAGGGTGTGGGCGCGGTTGTAGGTCGGGGTGAAGACCGTGAACAGCGGCGGCGGGGTGGCGGCCATGCCTAGGCCGGCTCCTCGTCCTCGGGGGGCCGGGTGGCCCGCTCCAGGTCCACGATGCGCTGGCGTCCGGGGTATTCGATGGTCTTGTAACGAACCAGGCGGTGGAGGCGGCCGGTGATGACCGCCAGGCGGCGCACCTGGTCGAGCATGGCCTGGAGCCGACGGCGGGGCGCCTCCAGGCCAGCCAGTCCTTCCAGTTCGTCGGCCAGCAATTCGCATTGGCTAAGGAGCGCCTGCAGGGGCTGGTTCATCTCGTGGCAAGCGGCCCCGGCCATGGCCCGGGCGGCCTGGAGCCGGGTCTGGCCCAGGTCCAGGCCGGGCGGGGACCAGTCATCCTCGCTCCAGAGCAGGGCCCGGGCCGGGGCGGCCTCGGCCGCGTCCAGTTTTAGAGGCGCGCAGATCAGCAGATAGGGGCCGGGCGCGGGCGCGGCCAGATTGAGCCCCTCCAGGATCAGGGCGTCGGCCTCCAGGAGCAATCGGTGCACGGGATAATCGCTTGAGGCGGGGTTGTCCAGGCTGGGCGCGTCCAGGCCCACCAGCTCCGCTCCCAAGTCCAGGCAGCGCCGGGCCAGCTCCGGCCCCAGGTGGACGTAATCCGGCGACCAGGTGGTGGCGGTGGCCAGGCCGCGGGTGGAGTTGGCGGTCTTGAACAACAGCGCCCGGCCCTGGGCCTGGGGGGGCAGCCCGTCCAGGACCTCCGGACCCAGGGTGGGGCCGCCCGGGGCCTCCACCAGCCAGGCCGGCAGGACGAAGCGCTGGGGCGGGTAGGCGTCCAGGGTGCGTCCGTGGGGCAGGAAATGGGCCGGGGCGTCCAGGTGGGTGCCGGAGTGGGCGCAGAGGCAGAGGCTGGACAGGGTGAAGGGGTCGCCCCGCTCCAAAGATTGCTGCTCGTGACGCCAATAGGGCGGATCGCCAGGATAGGCGGCCCCCTCCCGGCCCAGGCGCAGGCTGACATCCCACAGCGGCCCCGGCACGATCCCCGTCCTCCCCATCGCGCCGCCCAATGGCGGAGCGCTGCGTGAACACGCCATGAATCGCAATCATGCCCGGAAGCTCCGCCAATGTCCAGCCTTGGGACGGGGAGGATGTCGTCCAATCGTCTAGCCCCCGTAACCTGGACGTCACAGGCCGCCCCTAGTCTTGGGCCCAGAAAGCTTCGAGGAGCATGATTTCGCGTCGCACGCGAGTTTTCACGCATTGCAACCAATGGAGGGAATTGATGAAACGCTTCGCCAAGATCACCAGCGCCATGGCCGTCCTGGGCCTGGCGATCGCCGGCTTGGCGGCCCCCGCCGCCGCCGAGGACATCGCCATCACCGGCTCCACCACCGTGCTGCCCATCGCCCAGAAGGCGGCCGAGGTCTTCATGAAAAAGAACACCGCGGCCAAGATCTCGGTGGCCGGCACCGGCAGTGGCGACGGCATCAAGGCCATCATCGACGGCACCGCCGACATCGGCAACTCCTCGCGCGAGATGAAGGCCAAGGAGGAGGAACTGGCCCAGTCCAAGGGCGTCAAGCCCAAGCAGTTCGTGGTGGCCCTGGACTGCATCGTGCCGGTGGTCAACCCGGCCAACCCGGTCAAGGACCTGAGCCTGATGCAGCTGAAGGACATCTACAACGGCAAGATCAAGAACTGGAAGGAGGTCGGCGGCGAGGACAAGCCCGTGGTGGTGGTCAGCCGTGATTCCAGCTCCGGCACCTTCGAGGTTTGGAACGAGCACGTTCTGGGCAAGGACCGGGTTCGTCCCGACGCCCAGCTCCAGGCCAGCAACGGCGCGGTGGCCCAGGCCGTGGCCGGCAACAAGTACGCCATCGGCTACGTGGGTATCGGTTATCTCAACCCCCAGGTCAAGGCCCTGAGCGTGGGCGGCGTCGAGGCCACCCCCCAGACCGCCAAGGACAAGAGCTACGCCATCGCCCGCGGCCTGAACATGTACACCAACGGCGAGCCCAAGGGCGCGGTGAAGGACTTCATCGAGTTCGTGCTGGGCCCCGAGGGTCAGAAGATCGTCAAGGAAGAGGGCTTCGTCCCGATGAACTAAACCCGGCTGGCGGCTGGACCGCAACACCCTAGGGGCGTTGCGGTCCGGCGTTTGAGACAACGTGAAAAGGAGAACGAAATGAGAAGATTTGGCAAGGGCCTGGCCGCGTGTCTGGTGGGCGCGGCGCTGGCCGTGGGCCTGGGTCTGCCGGCGTCCGCCGCCACCCAGGTCGAGTTGGAGCAGAAGATCAAAATGCTGGAGCAGAGCCTGGACGAGCTGAAGGGTCAGCTGGGCCAGGTGCAGCAGACCCAGGCCCAGCAGGGCGAGCAGGTGGCGGTGGTGGCTTCCAAGGCCGCCAAGGACTCCCTGCCCAAGTGGCTGGAGCGCATCAGCCTCTACGGCGACCTGCGCCTGCGCATGGAAACCAAGATGACCGATGACTTCAAGGGCAAGTCCACCGACGACCGCACCCGCTGGCGCTACCGCCTGCGCTTCGGCGCCCGCAGCCAGATCCACGAGGACCTGCAGGTGGGCCTGCGCATGGTTTCCGGCGCCGACGACGATCCCACCAGCACCAACCAGACCCTGGACAACTGGTTCAGCGAGAAGAGCTGGGGCATCGACCACGCCTACGCCAAGTGGACCCCCTCCTTCCTGGACAAGATCGTGACCGCCACCGGCGGCAAGTTCACCAACCCCTACGTGACCACCAACATCATGTGGGACTCCGACGTGGTGCCCGAGGGCGCGGCGTTGCAGTTCATGTTCAACAAGAAGGGCGCCATCAAGCCCTTCGTCACCTTGGGCGCCTTCGTCCTCAAGGAGCAGAAGAACGACGATCCAGGCGACGCGGTGCTCTACGCCCCCCAGGCCGGCGTCAACTGGAAGCAGGGCGCCTGCGACCTGACCGTGGCCGCCAGCTACTATGACTGGAGCAAGTACGAGAAGGTGGGCAACTTCCCCACCACCCTCAACGGCAACGTGCTCAAGGCCGACGGCACCCTGCCCAAGTTCAAGGTCTGGGACGTCTACGGCAAGTACACCCATAAGCTGGGCGAGAATCTCAAGGCCAGCGTCTGGGGCCACTACATGAAGAACTCCGAGGAGGATCTGACCGGCGCGGCGGCCGGCAAGGACTCCGGCTACGACGTCGGCCTGGGCCTGGACTACGGCCCCTTCGGCATCACCGCCGACTACAAGGTCATCCAGGCCAACTCCACCCCCGGCTGGTTCAGCGACTCCGACTTCAACTTCAACAACCGCAAGGGCTATGTGATCAGCGCCAAGTACAAGATCTTCGAGTACACCGACGCGCAGCTCACCTGGTACCACAGCCAGCCCGAGGACGAGAAGCTCACCGGCGCCAGCGCCGAGTTCGACATGATCCACGCGGATTTGGTCTTCAAGTTCTAGTTTCGTCCTCCGCCTTCCAGCCGCCGTCCCGGGAAACTCCGGGGCGGCGGTTTTGTCACATACTTGTAACAAGGCCGCCGCTCCAGGTACGCAATTGACCCCTAGAATTTGGCCAGGCTTCGTGCTGCAATGAAAATGAACCCGAGCGATTCACGGGAAACGGCGATGCCCAGCCCCTCCCCGGCCCGAAGCCGATGACGACCCAGTCCCGGCCATCCGCGGCGGCGCGGAAAGACGACGAGGTTGGCGTCACAGCCATCGGGAGAGAGATGAGCACCATCAATCAAGTCCAAAGCGTCGCGGCCCAGCCGCTGTCCACCCCGGCTGCCGGGGCGGCCAAGGGGATGGCCACGACCAGCCCTCCGGCGCGCAAACCCATCCGCGCCCGCTCCCGCGACCGCGAGACCTGGATCCGGATCGTCTTCACCGCCGCTGGCCTGTTCTCGGTGGTGGTGATGGCCCTGATCATCATGTTTCTGTTCCGCGAGGGCGCGTACCTGTTCAAGACGGTCTCGTTGTCGGATTTCATCCTCGGCACCGCCTGGTATCCCACCTATGACCCGCCCGACTTCGGCATCGGCCCCCTGATCTTGGGCTCCATGAGCGTGACCCTGGTCAGCAGCCTGATCGCGGTGCCCCTGGGGGTGGGCGCGGCCTTGTACCTGGCCGAGGTGGCCAACCCCCGGGTGCGCGAGTGGGTCAAGCCCGGGGTGGAGCTGTTGGCCAGCCTGCCCTCGGTGGTGCTGGGCTTCGTGGGCATGGTGGTCATCGCCCCCCTGATGCAGGAACTGTGGGACATACCCACCGGGCTCAACATCCTCAACGCCTCACTCATGCTGGCCCTGATGGCCATCCCCACCATCACCAGCATCAGCGAGGACGCGCTCTACGCCGTGCCGCGGGATCTGATGGAGGCCTCCCTGGCCCTGGGGGCCACCCGCTGGGAGACGCTGACCCGGGTGCTGCTGCCTGGGGCGCTCTCCGGGGTGGGCACCGCGGTGATCCTGGGCATGAGCCGGGCCATGGGCGAGACCATGGTGGTGCTGATGGTGGCCGGCGGCGCGGCCCAGATACCCACCAGCATCTTCGACTCGGTGCGCCCCATGCCCGCCACCATCGCCGCGGAGATGGGCGAGACCCCTTTTGGCTCCGAGCACTACTATGCCCTGTTCGCCATCGGCATCGTGCTGTTCCTCCTGACCCTGGGCTTCAACCTGGTGGCGGCCTGGATCAGCAGCCGGTTCCAGCAGAAGGGAGCCGCCACCCTATGAGCTGGCATTCCCTGTCCGCCCGCAAGATGCGCGAGGCCCTGGCCTTCATGGTCTTTCGCCTGGCCATGCTTCTGGTGCTGTTGTCCCTGGGGGGCATCCTGCTCTTCGTGCTGATCCATGGCCTCGGGGCCCTGAGCTGGGAGTTCATCAGCCAGCCGCCCCGGAACTCCATGACCGAGGGCGGCATCTTCCCGGCCATCATGGGCACCATCTATCTGACCTTGGGCGCGATCCTGGTGGCCCTGCCCCTGGGGGTGGCGGCCAGCATCTACCTGAGCGAATACGCCAGCGAGGGCCGGGTGCTCAGGATCGTGCGCCTGGGCATCCAGAACCTGGCCGGGGTGCCCTCGGTGGTCTTCGGTCTGTTTGGCCTGGGTCTCTTCGTGGTTTTCTTCGGCATGGGGGTGAGCATCATGGCCGGCTCGCTGACCCTGGGCTTGTTGATCCTGCCCACGGTCATCGGGGCCAGCGAGGAGGCTCTCCGGCAGGTGCCTAGCACCTTCCGCGAGGCGTCCCTGGCCCTGGGAGCCACCCGCTGGCAGACCATCCGCAAGGTGGTCCTGCCGGCCGCCCTGCCCGGCATCCTTACCGGCAGCATCCTGGGCATCGGCCGCGCCGCCGGCGAGACCGCGCCCATCATGTTCACCGCCGCCACCTTCTACACCCTCTATCTGCCCGACAGCGTCTTTAGCCAGGTGATGGCCCTGCCCTACCACATCTACGTTCTGGCCACCGCCGGCACCCACATCGCCCAGACCCGGCCGTTGCAGTACGGCACGGTGCTGGTGCTCATCAGCCTGGTGCTGGGATTGAGCCTGGTGGCCATCATCACCCGCACCCGGATGCGCAGGACCAAGAAATGGTAGACGCCCCCGAGCCCATCATCTCGGTAGAGGACCTGAACTTCTATTACGGCGAGTCCCAGGCCCTGACCAACATCAACCTGAAAGTGGTGCGCAGCCAGGTGACCGCCCTGATCGGTCCCTCCGGCTGCGGCAAGTCCACCTTTCTGCGGCTCTTGAACCGCATGAACGACCTGATCGCCGGCACCCGGGTGGAGGGCAAGGTGATCTTCGAGGGGGTGAACCTCTACGGACCCGAAGTGGACCCGGTGCACGTGCGCCGGCGCATCGGCATGGTCTTCCAGAAGCCAAACCCCTTCCCCAAGTCCATCTACAACAACGTGGCCTACGGTCCGCGCCTGCACGGCCTGCGCGACCGCGCCAAGCTGGACGAGCTGGTGGAGCGCAGCCTGAAGGCGGCGGCCATCTGGGACGAGGTCAAGGACATCCTGCACCAATCGGCCTTGGGGCTCTCTGGCGGGCAGCAGCAACGCCTGTGCATCGCCCGCGCGGTGGCCATGGAGCCGGAGGTGCTTTTGATGGACGAGCCCACCAGCGCCCTGGACCCCATCGCCACCGCCCGCATCGAAGAGCTGGTCAAGGAGCTCAAGCGCAACTACACTGTCATCATCGTCACCCACAACATGCAGCAGGCGGCCCGCGTCTCCGACGAGACCGCCTTCTTCTACATGGGCCGGCTGGTGGAGATGGGCCCCACCGAGGAGATCTTCACCCGGCCGCGCAAGGAACAAACCGAGCACTACATCACCGGCCGCTTCGGCTAGGCCGCCACCACCCCCGAGGACTGACGATCACATGAACACGGTTTCCTACTTTCACCGCCAGATGCAGCAGGTCAAGGAGGAGCTCCTCAAGATGGCCGGTCTGGTGGAGGAGGCCATCCACGACGCCACCACCGCCCTGGCCCGCCGCGACCTGGAGTTGGCGCGGGCGGTGGTGCGTGGCGACCGGCGCATCGACTTGATGCAGAACAACATCGAGGAGCGTTGCATCACCCTGCTGGCCACCCAGCAGCCGGTGGCGGTGGACCTGCGCTTTTTGGCGGCGGTGATCAAGATCTGCGCCTACCTGGAGCGCATGGGCGACCAGGCGGTGAACCTGGCCCAGCGGGCCATGGCCATCGAGGAGCTCTCGCCCACCGAGGTGCCGGGCACCCTGCTGCACATGGCCGACATCGCCCGCGAGATGACCCGCGATTGCCTGGACGCCTTCGTGCAGGAGTCGGTGCGCCTGGCCACCCACGTCCTGCGTCGCGACGACGACCTGGACAGCCTCAACCGCTCCTTCCTGGAGGAGATGATCGGCTGGATGACGGCCGAGCGCCGCCTGATCCGGCGCGGGGTGGAGTTCATCCTGGCCAGCCGCCACCTGGAGCGCCTGGGCGACGAGGCCACCAACATCGCCGAGGAGGTGGTCTACCTGGTGGAGGGGCGCATCATCCGCCACCAGAACCCCGCCGAGGCCGGGGCGGGCCCGCGCTAGGCCGGCTGGACCGGCCCTGGGCCCCGCCTTGGAACCTGCCGCGCGGCCCCAAGGCCGCCTGTGCGTCCCATCGCCGATCGGGTGATCGCCAACCCACGGCGAGTTAGCCCACACCGCTTAACCCAAGCTTCATGGCCTCGCCATCCGATCGTCACCGAGGGCTGATATCTATTGCCTCGTGGCGAATGACGACCCCTGCGGGTCGAACCCTTCTTGGTCAATCCCCCGCTTCGCGGCCCACCCCGCGCGGGCTTGTTCTTGGTGGTGCTTGATGCCCGAAGCACTCAGCCAGGCCCCCCTGGCCCATCCGCGATCGATGATCACCAACCCCATCCTGCGCCCGCGGGCCGAGGAACTGCCCGCCTTCGCCTGCCTGCGCGCCCCCTTGCGCGGCCAACTGGAAGCCCGCTTGGCCCAGGGGGCGGGCGTGGGCCTGTTGTGGGTAAACCTGGCGGCCTTTCCTTTGTTCGTGCGCCTGTATGGCCAGCAACTGGCCGGGGAGGTGGCCGAGGCGGTGGAGAACCTCCTGCGCCGGATCACCCCCCAGCTGCTCCATCCCCAGCGGTTGCAGATCATCGAGCGGGTGGACCCCTCCAGCTTCATGATCCTGTTCGCCAATGGCAACCAAGACCAGGAGCACCTGCTGGACCTGGGCCTGCGCCTGCGCCTGGCCCTGCGCACCCAGTTGGGCACCACCGCGGTGCAGCTCACCGGCCAGGATCTGATGGTGGACGTGGGCTGCGCCTGGTTGCCGGCCGAGCCCGGCCGAGGGCTGGAGACTCTGCTCTACAACGCCCTGTGCGACGCCCGCCAGGTGGCGGCCGGGGAGCTGGACTACAACAAACTTGGCCTGATGCAGGCTTTCCGCCGGGTGGTGGAGACGCCGCTGTTGTCGGCGGTCTACCAGCCCATCGTGGATCTGCGCACCGGCGACACCCTGGGCTGGGAGGCCTTGGCCCGCGGACCGGTGGGAGACCATTTCCACTCGCCGGGCCTGCTTTTTGACTTCGCCGAGGAGGTGGGGGCCTTGTTCGGCCTGGAGCGGGCCTGCCGCGAACAGGCCTTGGCCGGCCTGGGCGGGCTCTTGCCGGGGCAGAAGATCTTCTTGAACATCCACCCCCAGACCATGGGCGCGCCGGACTTCCGCTCCGGCGAGACCCGGCGGCTGCTGGACGGCTGCGGGCTCAGGCCCCACAACGTGGTCTTCGAGATCACCGAACGCCACTCCATCAAGGACTTCACTCTGTTTCACCGCACCCTGGAGCACTACCGCTCCCAGGGTTACCTGGTGGCCATCGACGACGTGGGCACCGGCTACTCCGGCCTGAGCTCCATCGCCAAGGTCCGACCGGACTACATCAAGGTGGACATGGGCCTGATCCACGGCATCGACGCCAATCCGGTGCAACGCGCCCTGGTGGAGACCCTGGTGACCTTCGCCGACAAGATCGGCTGCGCCATCGTGGCCGAGGGCATCGAGACCGAGACCGAGCTGACCAGCCTGGTGGCCATGGGGGTGCACTATGGCCAGGGCTATTTCCTGGCCCGGCCGGCCGCGCCCAAACCCCAGCCGCGCGCCAACCTGCCCTTGAAGCGCAGCATCCGGGGCGGGGCCAAGAAGGAGTGGGCCTGCTCGATCCCGGTGCGCGAGCTGGTGGAGCCGGCCCATCAGGTCTCCACCGAAGCCCGCACCCGCGAGGTCAAGCGGATGCTGGACAATCAGCCCATCTCCGGGCTGGTGGTGGTGGACCGGGGCAAGCCGGTGGGTCTGGTGATGAGCCACGCCCTGGACCGCCAGTTGGGCACCTACTACGGCACCGCGCTGTATTGGGAGCGCTCGGTCAGCCGGGTGATGGACGCGACGCCTTTGATCGTGGAGGGCTCCTCGCCGGTGGAGCAGGTGGCCAAGACGGCCATGAACCGCGACCGCTTCAAGCTCTACGACCACATCATCGTCACCGAGGACGGCTATCTGACCGGCATCGTCAGCGTGCAGAAGATGCTGGACGCCCTGGCCCGGGTCCAGGTGGAGATGGCCCGGGGCATGAGCCCCCTGACCGGCCTGCCGGGCAACGTGGCCCTGGAGCAGGAGATCGAATCGCGTTGCTCCGGTGCTTCCGCCACGGCCTTCGTCTACGTGGACCTCGATCACTTCAAGGTCTACAACGACACCTACGGCTTCGAGGCCGGCGACAAGGTGATCCTCTTGATGGGCCGGATCCTGGTCTGGGCCCTGCGCCGCCACGGCGGGCCCGACGCCTTCGTGGGCCACGTGGGCGGCGACGACTTCGTGGTCATCACCACCCCGGAGCGGGCCGAGCGGGTCTGCCGGGCGGTGACGCGCTGCTTCGCCCGGCTGGTGCCCCACTGCTACTCCCTGGAGGATCGTCAACGCGGTTATGTCCAGGGCAAGGACCGCAACGGCAACCCCGGCCAGTTCCCCCTCATCTCGGTCTCCATGGCCATCGTCGACTGCCTGGGTCGCTGCGACCTGGGCCAGATCAGCCAGCGCGCGGCCGAGGTCAAGCGCTACGCCAAGTCCCTGCCCGGCAATGTCTACGTGCGCGACCGAAGACTGCCCCTGGGCGATCAGGCCCCGGCCGCCTGTCCGGCCCCGCCCCGGGACCACAACCCACGCTGACCAACCCCCCCAGGCGTTCGGCGCGGTCCGCCCCGCCCGCCCGCGACCAGGAGGATGCCCCATGCCTTTGACCCTGAAGCTCTCCAGCAAGATGCGGCTCGCCTTCGGGCTGCTGACCCTTCTGACTCTGGCCCTGGGCGGGCTGGCGGTCTGGCGAATGAACGCGGTGCGCGGTCTGCAGGAAACCCTGGAGCGGGCCTACACCCCCCAGGTGGAGGTGGCCAGTCATCTGGAGCGCAATTGGTCCCGGACCATCTTCGAGGTGCGCGGTTACGCCATGACCGGTGACGCCGCCCTGCTGGAAAAGGGCCTGGAGAATCTTCGGGGCCTGGAGGAGCACGCGGACGAGGCCGCCCAACTGGCGGAGCGCTTCCCGGAGCTGGGCGAGCTGGGCGTGGCCGCCCAAGCGGCCAGGGACCAGGCCGGCGAGTATCGCCAGCTCATCGACCAGACCAAAGACAAGTCCGAGGAGAACGCCAACTACCTGGCCATGATGGGCGCGGCCCAGGCCCGGTTCACCGATAACGCCCACGCCTTCCTGGCCGCCCAGGCCCAGGCCCTGGCCCGGGACATCGCCGAGGGCCAGGCGGCCGACAAGCTGATGTGGCGGCAGAAGCGCATCCAGGCCATGAACCAGGTGATCCACTCCGGCAACGCGGCCCTGCTCAAAAGCCGGCAGGCCCAGACCAGCCATGACCAGGACCTGATGGCCAAGGTGGACGCGGACCTGACCGCCATGCGCGAGCTGTTCGACGAGCTGGTCAGCCTCTGCCGCACCGAGCCGGCCTTGATGGCCCAGGTGGCCGGCAGTCGCTCGGCGGCCGAGCAATACCAGTCTCTCCTGGCGGCCTGGGTGGAGAATTGGCTGGCCCTGGAGGATTTGCGCCAAAAGCGCGAGATCCTGTCCCAGGGCATGATCGCCCTGACCACCCGCACCGCCGACGCCGGCCTGGCGGGCATCGGCCGGCTGACCAGAGAGACCAGCGGGCGCTTGGCCAACGCCACGCGCCTGGTGCTGACGGGGTTGGCGGTGGCCATGGCCCTGGGCCTGGTTTTGAGCCTGTTGCTCAGCCGCGGCCTTACCCGGCCCCTGCGCCGGGTGATGGACGGTCTGGATCAAGGGGCCCGGGAGGTGGGCGGCGCGGCCGCGATGATGGCCGACGCCAGCCAGGCTTTGGCCGAGGGCGCCGGCGAACAGGCCGCCAGCCTGGAGCAGACCGCCGCCACCTTGGAGCAGATGGCGGCCATGACCCGCGCCAGCGCCGAACACGCCGGCCTGGCCGAGGAAATATCCCGCCAGGCCGGGACGGAGATGGAGCGCGCCCGCCAGGTGGCCGAACGCCTGGGTCAGGCCATGGCCCAGATCCAGCGGGCCAGCGCCCAGAGCGCCAAGATCGTCAAGACCATTGACGAGATCGCCTTCCAGACCAACCTGCTGGCCCTGAACGCCGCGGTGGAGGCGGCCCGGGCCGGGTCGGCCGGAGCCGGCTTCGCGGTGGTGGCCGAGG
>JAIUYB010000026.1 GCA_020216625.1 Desulfarculus sp. | reverse complement strand
CCCCAACGGCAAACTGGACCAGGCTCGTCTGCCGCGACCGGAGCAGGCAGTGGCCGCCGGGCCAAGCCACCGGATCAACCCGCCAACCACCGACGACGAGAAACGCCTGGCCGCGATTTGGAGCCAGGTCTTGGCAACACCGGTGGACGACATCGAGGCGGATTTTTTTGCCTCGGGCGGACACAGCGTGTTGGCGGTGAAGCTCCTGGGGGCGGTGGAGCGGGAGTTTGGGGTGCGCCTGCCGCTGTCGGAGCTGTTCTCCAGCCCCAGCATAGCCAGTCTGGCTCGCCGCTTGGCGGACGGCGCGCGTCAAGACGCCTGGCAGCCGGTGGTCGCCCTCAACCGGGAGGGTTCCAAGACGCCCCTGATCTGCTTTCACCCGGTGGGGGGCAACGTGCTCTGCTATCAGAGCCTGGCCCAGCACCTGGGCCCAGAGCAGCCGCTATACATGGTCCAGGCCCCGGGTTTGGAAAACGGGCAGATCCTGCTGCCCACAGTGGAGGAAATGGTGGCTTTCTACCTGGAGGCCATCCGCCGGGCGGTGCCTCCGGGCCCCTTGGCCCTGGCCGGCTGGAGCTTTGGCGGCACCTTGGCCTTCGCGGCCGCCCGCCGCCTGCAACTGGCGGGAGATCGGGTCAGCGCGGTGATGCTATTCGACTCACTGGCGGTTTCCGATCCCATCCGGGCGCTCATGCGCCAGGACGACGCCGACTACCTGGCCGACCTGTTCTCGGAGCTGGGCATCATAACCGCCCAGGAGTTGCGTCCTTTGGGGCCAGATGAGCGCCTGGATCTCTTGGTGAAGCGGGCGCGGGGCACCGACCTGTTGCCCGAGGGCGGCGATCGCGAGACCATGCGCCGCCTGTTGGCCCTTTTCCAGAACAACGCCTTGGCGGCGGTGCGCTATCGCCCTCAATCCATAGAGGGGCGAATGCTATTGGTTCGGCCACGGGTGGCCAGCCGGTCCGCGCCCAGCCTGCCAGGCGACGAATACAATGGTTGGCGCCACTTGGCCAAGGGGGGCGTCATCCTGCGCTGGATTGACGGTACCCACGGACAGATGCTTCTGGAGCCCAATATCGGCCAATTGGCCCGACTGGTCGCAGAACACCTGGCCGATGCTTGATATGGCAGACCCCTTCCGAACAGGTTCGATCCTCACTGGGTAGCGGTTCGCCGGACCAGCGGCCAACGAACCGCCGCCACTTGGTCCATTAGCCGGCGGACCGGGATAACTCCCACCCCAGCGTCTGGATTTATTTTTTTATCCAAGTTATTATCCCGCCACGGTGGACCGGAAGCGAAGGCATGCCGTCCCGCCCACACTTCAATTCCTTCAGGGCCACCCACCAAATCATCGCGCCAGGGAGGACTATCCCATGATCATGGCCCGCCATCGGGGCTTCGTGATCCTGTTGCTTGCCGTCCTGATGGCGCGCCTATTCAGCCTGGGGCTGGTACAGATCGATCACCCCGAAAGGGTGATCACCATGGACGGTAGGACATACCTGGAGGCGGCCGAGGCTCTGCTGGCCACCGGCGGCTTTGCCCAAAGCCCCCGGGAGCCGCTGGCCCCCCAGACCGTGCGCACCCCGGGCTACACCGTCTTTCTGGCGCTGGGCCAGATCCTGTTCGCCGGCAACCTTGGCCTGACCATGGTCTTGCAGGTGCTGGTCAGCCTGGCGCCCTTGGTGACGGCCTATGCCTTGTCCACTCGTTTCTGGAGCCGTCGGGCCGGCCTGATCGCCGCCTGGTTCCTGGCCTTGGACCCCACCGGCTTTGTCTTCACCCAGTTGGTGCAGACCGAGACCCTCTTCGCGGCGCTGTTGGCCCTCGCTCTCTGGGCGGGGGTGCGCCTGGCCGAGGGCGATCCGCCCGGCCCCCGGCTGACCCTGGCCCTGGGGGCTGGGCTGGCCCTGGCCACCTTGGTGCGCCCCATCTCCTACTATCTGATCTGGCCAATCCTGCTGTGGTTTATCTTGCTCCTGAGGGGCCGGGACTCGCGCCCTGGACGCATCGCCAGGCTGGTCTTGCTGCTGCTCCTGCCCTGGGTCTTGCTCATCGGCGGTTGGCAGGTGCGTAACCAACTGGTGTCTGGCAGCAGCCAGTTCTCCCACATCCAAGCCATCAACTTCCTGTCCTACCGCGCCGCGGCGGTGGTCGCCGCCCGGGATGGCCTCAGCCTGGAGCAGGCCCAGGCCAGGCTCAAGGCAGAAGCCGACCGCCAGACGGACCCAAGATGGCCCAGCGGAAAGCGTTTTGATCTCTACCAACGCCTGGGGGTGGGCGTCTTGTTGGACCACCCCTGGCTGACCATCTGGACCAGTCTCAAGGGCCTGGGGCACGTGTTGTTCAACCCGGTGGATCCCACCTTCTTTGATTTCTACGGCGGCAATTCCGACCAGGCGTTGTCCCTGGGCGATCTTTGGCGGTTGTCCTGGCCCGAGCTGCGCCAACGGGCCCAAGACGGAGGGATGGTCTACCTGATGGCCAACCTCCTTTTCTGCGGCCTGCTCTTGATGCTGTACGCCACCGCCGGGATCGGAGCCCTGGACGCGGCGCGCAACCACCGCCCTCGCCTGGCCGCGCACCTGTTGCTCTGGCTGGCGATCCTTTATTTGCTATCCGTCTCCGCTGGACCGGAAGGCGGGGCGCGCTTTCGCATCCCAATGCTGGCCTTTCTGGCCCTGTACGCCGGACGCGGTGGGGATCTGATCCTGGGACGCCTGCGAGCCCAGGTCCGCCCAGCTAGGCTGCCCAAGCAAAAGACTGGCTTCGCGCCGCCGCCGTGACTCCTTGCGCGCCCCGTGGGGGGTTGGCGCGGGCTTGTCTCCGGATCGCGGCGCTGGCGGCATCCGGGGCCAAGTCCGGTCGGGCGTTTCAACCACTCCCGGCTGCCTGGACCCCCTGATGGATTTTCACTATCAAACCGCGGGCGGATGTATTATCACGGGCGGTAACCTCCGGTCCTGCCCGCCGGGTTCTGACGAGTTGGCCATCGGAAACAACGAAGCGGTTTATGGCTCCGCTTCAACCAGCCCCCGACTTGCGGCCAAGGAGGCTGACATAAATGTGTGGCATCTGCGGTTTCACTGGCAAAAACGACCGGGAAATCCTTGCACGGATGAACCGGGCGATGATTCATCGCGGTCCGGACGGTGAGGGGTTTTATCAGGCCGAGGGGGTGAACCTGGCCATGCGCCGGTTGGCCATCGTGGACCTGGACAGCGGCCAGCAACCCCAATGCAATGAGAGTCGCGACCTGTGGGTGGTCTTCAATGGCGAGATCTATAACCACAAGGAGTTGCGCGCCAGGCTGATAAAAGCCGGCCATGTTTTCGCCAGCGACCACAGCGACACCGAGACCATCGTCCATCTCTACGAGGAGCATGGCGACCTGTGGCCCCAGGTCGGCCAGGTCAACGGCATGTTCGGCCTGGCCCTGTGGGACCAGGCCCGCCGGCGGCTCCTGCTCTACCGCGACCGCATCGGAAAGAAACCCCTGTACTGGACCGTGGCTGACGGAGAGTTGGTTTTCGCCTCGGAGATCAAATCCCTCCTGGCGCATCCCAGGGTCGCTCGGGAGATCGACCCCCAGGCCCTGTACCATTATTTCTCCCTGAAAAACATCAGCGCCCCCCGCACCGCCTTCAAGGGCATCCACCAGCTGCCGCCCGGTCACTATCTGGTCTGGGAGGGCGGAAAGGCCCGCATCGCCGACTATTGGCGTCTGGACTTCAGCCAGCCGCTCCTAGAAATCAGCGCCGAGGAGGCGGCTCAGGAGCTAAGGCTCCTGTTGGACGACGCCGTCCGTCTGCGCATGGATTGCGACGCCCCCTACGGGGCCTATCTTTCCGGGGGGGTGGATTCCAGCTCGGTGGTGGTGCTGATGTGCCGGCATCAGCAGCGGCCCGTAACCACCTTCTGCCTGGGCTATGCCGAAGAGGCCCGGGGGCAGTTCGAGGGCAAGGCCCAGGACATCCATTATGCCCGGCTGATGTCCCAACGCCTGGGCACCGACCACCACGAGTACATCCTGGACAGCCAGGAATTCGCCGCCAGCCTGCCCGGGGTGATGCGGGCCTTCGACGAACCTTTCAGCGGAACCATCTCCACGTTTTTCCTGAGCATCCTCATCCACCGCCACGTCAAGGTGGCCTTGAGCGGCGACGGCGCCGACGAGCTCTTCGGCAGCTACCTGAGCCACCGCCTGGCCTGGCCCATGCACCATTATCTGGCCCTGCGGGCCCAGGGCAAGGATGACCTGGGGTCGATGTCACCCCAGGAGCGACGGCTGCTACATCCCTTTGACACCCCTGAGCAATTCGCCTTTTTACGTGGGGTGGCCCACCCGGACCAGTCCGTCTGGCGGATGCGCCTGGCGGTCTTCGACGAGCCGGCCAAACGGGCCCTGCTGACCCCCGAATTCCTGCGCCTGGTCGGGCCAACCGACAGCGCGGGGCTCTACCGGGGCTATCTGGACCAGGCCACCGCCCGCGACCCCCTGAACGCGGTGCTGGAGGTGGACCAAAGGGAACTGTTGGCCAACCAGGTGCTGCCCTTCATGGACCGGCTTTCCATGGCCCACTCCATCGAGGTGCGCTCGCCCTTCCTGGACCATCGCATCATCGAACTGGCCAACCGCCTGCCGGGCAAGCTTAAAATCAAGGATGGTATCAACAAGTATATTCACAAGTTGGCGGTGGAGCCCTTGCTGCCCGAGGATCTGGTGAAAAGGCCCAAGGAGGGTTTTGTTCAGCCGATCTATTCCTGGATGCGGGCCAGTTTGCGGCCCTGGGTGGAGGACACACTGTCCCCCCGCCGCCTGAAGGCCCACGGCTTCCTGCGCCCCCAGGTGGTCCAGGGCATGCTAGAGCGGCATTTCGCAGGCCAAATGGATTTTTCCGCTCAAATATGGAACTTGTTATGTTTTCAGATATGGTATGAGGAAATGGTTAGTAGAGGATGGGGAGCGTAAAATGGATTTCGTCCTTTTTGGTGGGGGACAGGCCGGCAAAGCGGCCGCCGAGGCCCTCTGGGCGGCCCATCCGGACAGCTTCGCGGGCTTGGTGTGGGACGCCGGCACCGGCGCCCCTCCCCGCCTGAAGCGGCCGCCCCGCCTGGATGAGCAGGCAAGCGCCGGCCAGGCGCAGGTCCTGCTCTGCTCCGGCTATGGCCGGCGCCTGCAAGAGGAGTTGTTACAGTCTTTTCCCGGCGGGGCTTTCAACGCTCATCCCTCGCTGCTACCCGACTACCGCGGGCGTCATGCCATTCAGTACGCCATTGCCCAAAAGGAGCGGGAACTCGGCGTCACCATACACCGCATGACCAGCCAACTGGACCAGGGCGAGCACCTGCTGGTGCGCCGCCGCCGCTTCGGCCTGGACTGGGCCTATCCGGCCATCGCCGCCAGCCTGGCCCAGATGGCCGCCGAAATGCTGGTGGAGTTGGTGGACGCCCTGATCGCCGGCCGTCCCCCGGCCCCCCTGCCCATGCCGGGAGAGGCGAAACCCTATCTGCCGCGCCGCCAGCCGGCCGAGGGGCGGGTGGACTGGAGAGAGGACGGCTATCAGGTGTTGTGCCGGGTGCGGGCCGGGGCCCCCGGGTATCCTGCATTCGCCCTGCGCTCAGACGGCAGCCGGGTTGACTTCCAGGGCTGCCTCTGCGGCAGTCGGCCCGGACAAGTGCTGATCTCTACCCCTCGGGGATGCCTAATTTCCACCAACGACGGCGTGGTCTGGCTCCTCCCCAATCAACCCCTCGCGGAGGGAGAGGTATTATTGTGAGCCAAAGCGATCAACATGGCATGCTGAACGAAGATCGAAAACAGGAACTTTTGCATATCGAGCAAGGCTTGGTTGATCACCCCTTCCCGCCCCAGCTGGTCATCGAGACCACCAGCCGCTGCAACATGATGTGCCTGCACTGCTCCCACAAGGAGATGAAACGCCCCCGCGCCGACATGGACGAGGGCCTGTTCAGGAAGATCGTGGAGGAGGTAGCGGCCGAACTGCCCGAATGCGAGATTTGGCCGACTTTTTATGGGGAGGCCCTGCTCCTGGGCGAGCGCATCTGGCGGATGCTGGATTACGCCGACCGGGTGGGCTGCCGGCACCTGGTGCTCAACAGCAACGGCATCATGCTGGCCAAGCCCGGGGTCGCCGAGGCGGTGCTCAATTCGCCGCTCAGGCGTTTCATCATCAGCCTGGACGGCTTCAGCGCCCCGGTTTTTGAAAAGATCCGCAAAGGCGGCAACCGCGACCGGATTTACCAGGCAGTGGAGCGCCTTCTGCAACTACGGCGGCAAAGTGGGCGGCAATATCCGGTCATCCAGTGCCAGTTTTCGATCATGGAGGAAAACGAGCACGAGGTTGAACGGTTTTCGGAGCATTGGCTGGCCCTGGGCGCGGAGGTCAAGACCCGCCGCAAGCTGACCTGGACCTCCACCGGCTCCATCACCGCCCCTCACCTGGACGCCCCGCCCGAGTTGCGCATCGCCTGCCCCTGGGGCAACAACGCCGCCGCCATCCACCAGGACGGCAGCTTGGTGGCCTGCGCGGTGGATTACGAGGGCCGCTACAAGGCCGGCAACGTGCGCACCAACCGCATCAAGGATTTGTGGCAGGGTCCGCATCGGCAACAGCTGCGCCTGCCCCACCGCGAGCACCGTTGGGAACAGATCCCCGAGATTTGCAAAGGCTGTCCGGATTGGCAGGTGGTGGGCGCGGCCTATCGTGGCAAGGAGGGGACCAAGGAGGGCGCGCGTCCCTTCTGGCACCAGGAGTACAGTGATGTCAAATGAATCTGGCAAGATAGATCACACCCAGGACCAGTACGGCATCAGGCCGGAGGCCCAGGACTTCCCCATGATGGTGGTTTTGTCTTTTGTATACGTGTGCAACGCCCGCTGCCCCAACTGCCCCTACACCAACTCCAACATCCGCGAGGACTACCGCGACCGTCCCCTGATGCGCGAGGACACCTTCAAGCTCATCGCCGATGAATGCGGCCCCCACCACGCCTGGCTCAGACTTTCCGGCGGCGGCGAGCCCATGCTCCACCCCCAGGCCGTGGAGCTGATCGAATACGCCAAGGCCAAGGGCTGCAAGATCGGCCTGATCACCAATGGCTCGCGTTTCGACGAAACCTCCCTGGCCCGCCTGCTGGCCTGCGGCACCGACATGATCGAGTTCTCGGTGGACGCCGGCGACCCGGTCACCTATGAACGGGTGCGCCCGGGACTGGACTGGGAACGGCTGGTGCGCTCGGTGGGCCTGGCCGCGAAAATGCGCGACCAGACCGGCGCGCCCACCAAGATCATCTGCAGCATCATCGGACAGGAAGGGGTGGACGTGGAGGCGGCCGCGGCCTTCTGGGAACCCCTGGTGGACAACGTCCAGAAACGGAAATACCTGACCTGGGGCATCAACGAGGACCACTCCGCCGATCCCACCCCCTACCTGCCGCCGGAGCTGAGGGTGCCCTGCCCCTTCTTGTTCGAGCGCCTCAACGTTGATTCGCGCGGCAAGATCATGGTTTGCGGTTTCGACATCCGGGCGGTGACCAACTTGGGCAACGTCCACGACAAGTCCATCCGGGAAATCTGGCACGGCAAGGGCTTCAACTATTTCCGCGACAAGCATCTCAACCAGCGTGGCCACGACATTCCCTTGTGCCGCGACTGCCCGGATTGGAAATACCGCTCCTGGAAACACAATTATTGGAAGGTGGTGGGCACCGCCGAACAAAGGCGTCAGGCCAAGCTCACCGGCGGGGAGAAATAGAATTTGCCGCGGGTGGTGGGCATCCTGCAACCGGGCTACCTGCCCTGGCTGGGCTTTTTCGAGCAGATGCGCAAAAGCGACGTCTTCGTCATCTATGACGACGTGCAGTACGATAAGCACGGCTGGCGCAACCGCAACCGGATCAAGGGACCCCAGGGCCCGGTGTGGCTGACGGTGCCGGTCCGCACCAGCGGCCTGAATTGGCCGGCCAACAACCAGGTGGAGATCGACTCCACCCAGGGCAAATGGCCGGCCAAGCACCTGGGCACCATCCGGCAACACTATGCCAAGGCGCCGTTTTTCCGTGAATACTTTCCAGCGCTGGAGGAAACGCTGACCCGGCCTTGGCAGCGTCTACTGGATCTGGACCTGGCCCTGCTCGAACTGCTGGCGGGCTGGCTGGCTATCAAGCGCCAGGTGGTGCTGTCCAGCGCCCTGGAGGTTAGCCACCCCGATCCCACCGAAAGATTGGTGGAGATCATCAAACGCCTGGAGGGCGACGTGTTCTATGAGGGCGCCAGCGGTACCAACTACCTGAACCTGCCGCGGTTCGCCGAGGCCGGCATCGAGGTGGTGTTCCAGGACTATCGCCCCGCGCCCTATCCACAGCAGTACGCTGGCTTCCAGCCCTTCCTGTCCGCGCTGGACCTGGTGCTCAATTGCGGCCCCGCCAGCGCCGCCTTGGTGGATGGGCTGCCCCAAAACCATACCGCCCGTCCAGGCATGGACCACTTGCAAAGCTGACCATGACCACCAATCAAGCTGCAACACCAGCGGGCAAGTTTGGGCGCTCGGTTTCGCCCCTCTCCTGGGCGTACAACGAGGAGGAGTCGAAAGACGAATCCCTGGACCGGGCCGTGGCGCTGCTGGGTTTTTGCGTCGATGATTGGGAGATCGTTTTGGTCAACGATTGTTCGAGTGGCAGGCAAGAAAGTTGCGAACTTGATATGAAGCCCAATGGCGCCGGCCGTCGAACCATCGGCCGACATTAGGTGTGGCCCAACGATAGTCGCGGGAGCTCGTATGTCAACAACAGTCCAATCAACCAACAAAACGGTGCTGATCACCGGCGGTGCCGGCTTCATCGGCTCCAACTTCGTTCACTACCTGTATGAACGCTTTCCCCAATACCGCATCATAGTCCTGGATTGCCTCACCTATGCCGGATCGATCCGAAACCTGCCCGAGGCTTATCGCGCCGAAAACGACGCCCGCTGCGAGTTTTGGTATGGCAACGTGCGCAACGCCGAGTTGGTCAACACCCTGGTGTCGCAGGCCAATATCGTCGTGCATTTTGCGGCCGAGACCCACGTGACGCGATCCATATACGACAACCTGCTGTTTTTCGAAACCGACGTCCTGGGCACCCAGGTCATCTCCAACGCGGTGCTGAAATATGGAGAGAATGTCGAACGGTTTGTCCATATCAGCACCTCGGAGGTCTACGGCACCGCCCTGGATGCCAAGATGAACGAGGACCATCCCCTCAGCCCAATGAGCCCCTATGCCAGCGCCAAGTGCGGGGCGGATCGTTTGGTTTTCTCCTACTGGGCCACCTATCAAATCCCGGCCGTCATCATCAGGCCATTCAATAATTATGGCCCCCGGCAACACCTGGAGAAAGTGATACCCCGTTTCGTGACCAGCGTGGTGCTAGGCGAAAAACTGACCGTGCATGGCGATGGTTCGGCGGCACGTGACTTCATCCATGTCGAGGACACCTGCCGAGGCATCGACATGGTCATGCACGCCCCGTTGGAAAAAGTGGTCGGCCAAGTCTTCAACCTGGCCAGCGGCGAGCATCGCAGCATCGTCTCCATCGCCACCGACGTGGTCGAGGCGATGGGCTACGATCCAGGGTGCATCACCTACATCGGTGACCGCCCCGGACAGGTGTTTCGGCACACCGGCGATTATTCCAAGATCAAACGGGAGTTGGGTTGGGAGCCGCGGTTGTCTTGGTCGGATGGTCTGCGCGACACCATCGCTTGGTATGTCAACAATCGCGAATGGTGGGAGCGCCAATTGTGGATGCGGGCCATACCCATCGTCACCCGCACTGGCAAGCGGGAGATGCACTGAGTTTGGTTCGGACGGGGTGCGCTCCGGCGCGGACGATCGGGCGCCAATGGCGAGTCAGGGATGGAGTGATCCAGGATGTCCCAAGCAAAGGTTGAATTCTTCCGGCACAACATCGGACCGGAGGAGATAGGCGACTGCGTTCGAACGCTGGAGTCCT
The DNA here is from genome assembly GCA_020216625.1 of Desulfarculus sp. Taxonomy (GTDB): domain Bacteria; phylum Desulfobacterota; class Desulfarculia; order Desulfarculales; family Desulfarculaceae; genus JACRDC01. The sequence goes on along the minus strand of JAIUYB010000026.1, from coordinate 1,988 downwards.
TGTTTCACACCACCGGCCCGGCCTGCGCCCGTTTCGAGGCTGATTTCGCCCGGTATCTAGACGTCAAGCAGGTGATAAGCGTGGCCAGCTGCACCACTGGCCTTGAAATCGCCCTCAAGGCGCTGGACATTGGCCCGGGCGACGAGGTCATCACCACGCCCATGACCTTCATCGCCACCCCCAACGCGGTGCTCTATGTGGGCGCCACACCGGTTTTCGTGGATGTCGAACCGGTCAGCGCCAATATCGACCCGGCGTTGATCGAGGGCAGCATCACCAGCCGCACCAAGGCCATCATGCCGGTGCACATGTACGGAAATCTTTGCGACATGCGCCAGATCCGCGAGATTGCCGACCGCCATGGGCTCAAGGTGATCAGCGATTGCGCCCACACCGTGGAAGGCCGTCGCGATGGATTTGGCTCGGCCGGCTTGGCCGAAATGGCTTGTTACAGTTTCTACACCACCAAGAACATTTCTTGCGGCGAGGGCGGCGCGGTCGCCACCGATGATGACCGGCTGGCGGAACGGCTCAAGCAACTTAGGTTGCACGGCATGAGCAAGGGAGCCGCCGACCGCTACCGCGGACTCTATCAGCATTGGGATATGGTCGAACTGGGCGCCAAGGGCAACCTCTCCGACATCCTGGCTTCCCTGCTGATCCCCCAGTTGCCCAAGTTGGCGGGTTATCTTGCCCGGAGAGAAGCCATCGCCCGCCGCTATGAGGAAGCTTTCCAATCCTTGCCGGGAGTGGATTTCCCCCGGGTGCCGGCGAATACGGTAAGTTCCCGTCATCTATTCACGATTTGGGTTCAGCAGCGCGACCGTTTCCTTCATGAGCTGCAACTGCGCGGCATCGGAGTTGCGGTGAATTACCGGGCGGTGCATTTGCTCAGCTTTTATCGAACCAAATTCGGTTTCCAACCGGGTGATTTCCCTGTCGCCGAAAAAATTGGCGATTCAACCATAAGTTTGCCCCTCTACCCAAGGTTGGGGGACGATGAAGTGGAGCGGGTCATCCAAGCCGTGCGTGAAGTCGCCTCCCTTTTGGCAACTTCTTGATTTTAATCGCCAACTATCTTTCCGGCGCGGCGTGGAAAGTCATGTTGGTGAGGATTAGCCCTTGGCCTGCCCCAGCCTTGCTTCCAGGAACTTGGTTCAAATCCGCGCCCTGATCTGGCCTGGAGAGCCCGGCCCCCCCGCGTCTGGGAAAAGCTCCCGGAAGCTAGCCGGTTGTTAACCCCAACCGGCGATCCGGGTCGTCCTTTGGGGTCGGGACCCCCACGGCCGCCTGGCTTCATGCCCCCCCCGCGAGTGGCCACCAGACCAGAAGAACGTCCGGCTGGCGGACATGGAGGATCTGATTTTCCACCAACCTGACAGGAATATTTTGCTTGACATTTCTGCAAACGTTTGCAATTATCGGCCATGTTCACTAAAGCCAATGGCACCCCTTCCTCGGTCACCATCAAGGAAATAGCCAGAAAGGCTGGCGTTTCCTACTCCACGGTTTCCCGCGCCCTAAACGACAAAAACGGTGTAAAGGCTGAGCTTCGGGAAACCATAAAACGAATCGCGAAAGAACTTGGATATTTACCCAACTCATCGGCCAAAGCTCTGGTGCAAAACCGCATCGGCGCCATCGGACTGATCATCCCCCGCACCGGTGAATTCGCATTCCAGAGCCCCTACTACTCGCAGATGCTCTTGGGCATCAGCGAGGTCGCCAACCAACACCACTACAACCTAACCCTGAGCTTGCACGAGACTGGCAGCTACACTTCCCTGTATTTCAGGCGGTTGGTGGACGGGGTCATCGTGATCGGCAACCGGCTGGACGACGAGTTAGTGCTGGAACTGGAGGACAAAGGAGTCCCGGCCGTGGTGGTGCCGGGATTCCTGGACAACTCCCGAGTCGGGCTGGCCAGCGTCAACTCTGAAAACAGCATTTGTGTTTATAGAGCGGTTAGTTACCTCCTAGACCTCGGT
>JAIUYB010000557.1 GCA_020216625.1 Desulfarculus sp. | reverse complement strand
AGGGAAGCCCGTCAAGGGGAAATTGAGCGGATCGCATTTTGGATATTAATTTATCTCAGCCAGTTAAGGCGTGTTCTCGGGAAACGGGGGCTGGGTGGCCAAAAGAAGCTTGGCGGCCCCGGCGTCGCGGGCCGCGGCCATGGCCCGGACCACGAACTCCAGGGGCAGGGACTTGTCGGCCTTGATCACCACGTCGCGGTTGAGCCGCCCCTCCAGCAGTCGGCGCAGGACCTCGCCCAAAAGCCCGGCCTGCACCTCCTGGCCCTCCACGAAGCTGCGTCCCTCGCGGTCCAGGGCCACGCTCAGCTCGTGCTCGGCCAGGGGCGCGGCCCGCTCGTCGGCCGGCAGGCGCAGCTCCAGGCCCTCCTGGGCCAGGAAATTGCTGGTGAGCAAGAAGAAAATCAGCAGCAGGAAGACGATGTCGATCAGGCTGGCCAGAGGCGCCGTCACCGTCTGACGTCGCCAGGGCCTTAACGGCACCACCGGAGGGATCATGGCCGGCCCTCCGGGGCCTGGCCGTCCTGGGCCGCGGCCAGTTCGGCCACCAGCAGGTTGGCGGCCTGGTGCAGCTCCGATTGCAGGGCCTCCACCCGGCTGGCGAGGTAGGAGTGGGCCAGGGTGGCGGGCAGGGCCACGCACAGGCCCACGGCGGTGGTGATCAGCGCCTCCCAGATGCCGCCGGCCAGGGCCGAGGGGTTCACCCGCGCGCCCATGGCCTCCACCGCCATGAAGGCCCGAATCATCCCCAGGACGGTGCCCAACAGGCCCAGCACCGGGGCGATGTTGGCGATGATGGCCAGCGCGCCCACCAAGCGGCCGAATTCCTTGACCACCGCCTCGATGGCCGCCCCCAGGACCATGGCCGTGGACTGGGCCGGCTTGGGCAGGTCATGGACCGAGAGCATGTAGCTAAGCAGGCGGGCCAAGGGGCTGCGGTCGCGGCCCAAGAGGGCGAAGGCCCCGGCCACGTCGCCGGCGGCCAAGAGCCGCCCCACGTCCTGGGCCAACTCCGGTCGCGAGGCCGGAGTCCGGGCGAAGAGCGCCAGTCGCTCGATGAAGATCGCCAGGCCCACCACCGAGCAGATGGCCAGGGGGATCATCACCACCCCGCCCTTGGCCAGCAACTCCATCAGGCCCCCGGTCATCGCCTGCATGCGCCTCCCGCCCTTCTGACAACGATTGTAGAACATAATCGCCGCCGGTTGAAGCCACCGCTAACGACGCTTGACAGCGCCGCGCCATACCCATATGGTGGGATAGGGACTGGTGACAGGCGCGGGCGCCAGCCGCGCGGGAGCAATGGAAATGGCCGAAGCCATCTATGTGGGGTTGAGCCTGCTAATCGCTTTTCTGGGCATGAACCGCAAGTTCGGCTTCTGGGGCTACTTGTTTTGCTCGCTGCTGTTGACGCCGGCGGTGGGTCTGATCATCCTGCTGGCCTCCGACCGTCGGGAGCCGACCAGGGCCTAGCAAATCCAGGCGGCGAAGCGTTTCGTCGCCGGCGCGAGCTTTGATCGACAGAATCATTCGGAGCCCCCGGTTCTTGGGGCGGGGGCGGAAACCGCCTTCAGGAGGTAGATAGATGGAAGCGCAAGAGACCACGCAGGCCCAGGCTCCGGTGATCGAGGTCGATCAGGCCGCGCTGGACAAAACCGTCAAGTACCACACCTGGGCCTCCGCGGTCATGGGTGTTGTGCCTTTGCCGCTGGTGGACGTGGTGGGCGTGACCGCGATCCAGTTGAACATGCTGCGCAAGCTGTCCAAGTACTACGGCATCCCCTTCAGCAAGAACGTGGTCAAGAACATCCTGGGCTCGCTCTTGGGCGCGGTGGTGCCCACCGGCGCCGGCCTGCCCCTGGCCAGCGCGGCCAAGGCGGTGCCGGTGATTGGCACCGCGGCCGGGGTGGTGACCCTGCCGATCCTGGCCGCGGCCAGCACCTACGCGGTGGCCAAGGTCTTCATCCAGCACTTCGCCAGCGGCGGCACCTTCCTGACCTTCGATCCCGAGAAGGTGAAGGAGTATTACGCCGAGATGTTCAAGGAGGGCCAGAAGGTGGCCTCCGAGATGAAGGCCGCGCCCGAGGCCTAGGACCGGCCGCGCCCGGCCGGCCTCCTCCCGCCGAGGAGCCGCCGGGCGAGGCTCAAGATGGGCGGAGACCAACCCCGCCTTCACGAAGTCATGGGAATTTTCGCATGCCTTCGTGAAGGCGGGGTTTATTCACGGCCCTGCCTTTCTCGCCTTCCCGCCTCCGCCTTCCCCCGCGCGGCCCAATCGCGCCGGCCCCCACCCTCACCCGGCCAGACGCCGCGCGCCTTGGCCCCGGGCCTTCTGGCGACAGACCAAAACGGCCCCACCTCGCGATCACGCGCCGGCGGTGGCGGTTCCGGAGCCGGCATCCGGCCGGGCCACCCGGGAGGGACGCCTGGCCGGAGGGATGGCCGGCAAGCGGGTCTCGCGCGGGGAGGCTGGAGGAGCGACCAATGGCGGTCAGGTTCGAGGTGGG
>JAIUYB010000556.1 GCA_020216625.1 Desulfarculus sp. | reverse complement strand
CCATGACCACGATGGCGGCCGGCCTGGATCCAGCCGAGATGCGCGCCATTTTTGAGCGGGTGGCCCGCGAGGAAATCCAGCGCCTGGTGGGCGAACTGGTGCCGCGCCTGGTGGTCGAGGCGGTGGAGCGGGAGATCGCCGCTCTGAAGGCCCAGGCCTTTGGCGGCCAAACCTCCGGCAACAGCGACAGCGTAGTAGACTGAGCGCCGGCCCGGCGGGCCGGTGGGTGGCGGGGCTGGCGGCCCCGCCCTTGTTTTGTCCGCACCCGGCCCGGCGATTGCGTCCAGGCCTCAACATGCAAGGAATGGGGCGATGACCAACCAATTGGAAAAATCCTACGAGCCGCGCGAGGTGGAGGAACGCTGGTACCGCTACTGGGAGGAGAACCAGCTTTTCCGGGCCGATCCCGCCTCGCCCAAGCCGCCCTACTCCATCGTCATCCCCCCGCCCAACGTCACCGGCCAGCTCCACCTGGGCCACGCCCTGGACAACACCCTGCAGGACATCCTCTGCCGCTTCAAGCGCATGCGCGGCCACGAGGTGCTCTGGATGCCGGGCACCGACCACGCCGGCATCGCCACCCAGAACGTGGTGGAGCGCGAGCTGGCCAAGGAGGGCCTCAGCCGCCACGATCTGGGCCGCGAGAAGTTCATCGAGCGGGTCTGGCAGTGGAAGGAGGAGTACGGCGGCAAGATCATCAACCAGCTCAAGCGGCTGGGGGCCTCCTGCGACTGGAGCCGCACCCGCTTCACCATGGACGAGGGCCTGTCCCGGGCGGTGCGCGAGGTCTTCGTGCGCCTCTACGATGAGGGCCTGATCTATCGCGGCGACTACATCATCAACTGGTGCCCCCGTTGCCACACCGCCCTGAGCGATTTGGAGAGCGAGCACGAACCGGTCCAGGGCGGGCTCTACTACATCCGCTATCCCTTCAAAAACGGCAAGGGCCACCTCACCGTGGCCACCACCCGGCCCGAGACCATGCTGGGCGACACCGCGGTGGCCATCAACCCCGCGGACCCGCGCTACCAGGACCTGGCCGACGACACCGTGATCCTGCCCCTGATGAACCGCGAGATTCCGGTGATCAAAGACGGCTACGTCTCTCTGGATTTCGGCACCGGCGCGCTCAAGGTCACCCCGGCCCACGACCCCAACGATTTCGAGCTGGGCAAGAAGCACGGCCTGCCCGCCTTGCGGGTGATGGACGACAGCGGGCGGATCAACGCCCAGGGCGGGGCCTACGCCGGCCTGGACCGCTTCGAGGCCCGCAAAAAGGTCCTGGCCGACCTGGAGGCCCTGGGGCTGTTGGAGAAGCAGGAGCCCCTGGCCCACAACGTGGGCCATTGCTACCGCTGCAAGACCATGGTGGAGCCCATCCTGAGCCAGCAGTGGTTCGTGAAGGTGGAGCCCCTGGCGGCCGAGGCCCTGAAGGCCGTGCAAGAGGGGCGCACCCGCATCGTGCCCGCCATGTGGACCAAGACCTATTACGAATGGATGACCAACATCAAGGACTGGTGCATCAGCCGCCAGATCTGGTGGGGCCATCGCATCCCGGCCTGGTATTGCGACTGCGGCGAGATGATCGTCAGCCGCACCACGCCGGAGACCTGCCCCAAGTGCAAAGCGAGCGCGTTGCGCCAGGAGACCGACGTGCTGGACACCTGGTTCAGCAGCGGGCTGTGGCCGTTTTCCACCATGGGTTGGCCGGACCAGACCCCGGAGCTGGCCAAGTTCTATCCCACCAGTTGTCTGGTCACCGGCTTCGACATCCTGTTCTTCTGGGTGGCTCGCATGATGATGCTGGGCATCAAGTTCATGGACCGGCCGCCCTTCCACGACGTCTGCATCCACGCCCTGGTGCGCGACGCCCAGGGCCAGAAGATGAGCAAGTCCAAGGGCAACGTCATGGACCCGCTCATCATCATGGACCAGTTCGGCACCGACGCCTTCCGCTACACCCTGGCCGCCTTCGCCGCCCAGGGCCGCGACATCCGCCTGAGCGAGGAGCGCATCGCCGGCTACCGCAACTTCGTCAACAAGCTCTGGAACGCGGCCCGCTTCACCCTGATGAACCTGGAGGGCGATCTGGAGGCCGACCCCGGCCTGGAGCCCTCGCTGGAGGACCGCTGGATCATCAGCCGGGTCAACCGCGCGGCGGCCGAGGCGGCGGCGGCCATCGAGGACTACCGCTTCAACGACGCGGCCAGCGCGCTCTACCAGTTCACCTGGCACGAGTTCTGCGACTGGTACCTGGAGCTGATCAAGGCCCCGCTCTACAATGCCGCCGACCCGGCCCGCCAGGCCGCCACCCGCCGCACCCTGCGCGAGGTCTTCTCGCGGCTGCTGCGCCTGCTGCATCCCCTGATGCCCTTTGTCACCGAGGAGCTCTGGCAGCGCCTGCCCGGGGCCCAGGGCTCGATCATGCGCGCGCCCTGGCCCGAGGGCCAGCCCGGCGACCTGGACCCGGCGGCCGAGGCCGACCTGGGCCTGGTGATGGAGGTG
>JAIUYB010000025.1 GCA_020216625.1 Desulfarculus sp. | reverse complement strand
ACTGTGGTGCCGAAGGGGAGACTCGAACTCCCACGGGCGTACACCCACTAGACCCTGAACCTAGCGCGTCTACCAATTCCGCCACTTCGGCGCGGCTCCCGGCAGGCGGTCAACTTGCCAAGCACCGGGGCGAAGTCTATAATCTGACCCCGTGCTTGTCAAGAGCCTTCGCATATTCTAGTTACAATACCGATTGCTAAAGGATAACAACAAGATGAACGTGGTTAACGGTCTGGAGGAGCTACGGGAGCGCCATCCGGGCCCGGTGTTGACCATCGGCAATTTCGACGGCGTCCATCTCGGTCATCAAGCCCTTTTCGCCAAAGCGGTGGAGCGCGCCAGGCAAATCGGCGGCACCGCCATGGCCATGACCTTCGAACCCCATCCCATGCGGGTGCTGCGGCCGGCGGTGAACCTTCCCCTGATCACCCCCTTGAGCCAGAAGCTGGACCTGATGGCGGCGGCGGGTCTGGACGTCACCCTATGCGTGCGCTTCGACCAGGACTTCGCCCTGCTTTCGGCCGACGACTTCGTGGACAAGCTTCTGGTGGGTCGGCTGCAGGTGCGCGAGGTGGTGGTGGGATATGACTTCGCCTTTGGGCACAAGGGCCTGGGCGATCTTGAGCTGCTGCGCCAGAAGGGCCGCGAGCACGGCTTCGTGGTGCACGAGATGGGGCCGGTGTTGGTGGATGGCCAACCGGTCAGCTCCACCCGGGTGCGCCAGGTGGTGCGGGGCTGCGATCTGGCCACCGCCCGCCGCCTGCTGGGACGCCACTATCGCATTGCCGGGCGGGTGGTCAGCGGCCACGGCCGGGGCGGGCGGCTGTTGGGCTTTCCCACCGCCAACCTGCGGGCCGAGGACGAACTGCTGCCCGGATCTGGCGTCTACGCGGTCTTGGTGCAGCCGGAGGCCGGCGTCCTGGTCAAGGGCGTAACCAACATCGGCACCAACCCCACCTTCAGCAATGGCGGTCTGACCGTGGAGACCCACCTGCTGGACTTCAGCGGCGACCTCTACGGCCGGGAAATCGTCCTGCATTTCGTGGAGCATCTGCGGGGCGAGAAGCGCTTCGCCTCGGCCGAGGACTTGGCCCGCCAGATCAGCCAGGACGTGAGCCAGGCCCGGGAGCTGCTGGATCCCTGGTTGCGGGGGGATAAACAGCCCGCGCGCGATTAGCCTGGGTTGCTGGCGCCCGGCCCGGCCGGCCAGACCGACAGCTCGTAAACCGACCAATAAAGCCGAGGATGGCCCTGAGTCAGTGTCAGGCGCAGGTGACGCGCGGCTTGGGGGCGGAACTCCAGACGCAGGCGTCCGGTGTTGGCGGTCAACAGGCGGTCGCCGCCAAACACCAGCGGTCCCAGCACCACCCGACGATAGTCCACCCGTCGCCAGTTCTGGCCGTCGCTGGATAGCTCCATCTCCACCGCGGCCGGCAGATCCTGGGGCGCGGGCCTGGCTTCCAGGCCCAGGCCGGCCAGGACCACCTCCCGGCCCAGGTCTATTTCCAGACGATCGCCGGCCTGACGCGGCCGGCCGGTGTCCCAGCGGCTGGCGGGGTTGTCGTCCAGGGCGGGATGGGTGGCGCCGCCGACATTGGCCCGCAAGGTCAGATCGGTCCGGGGCAGCGCCGGGCCCAGGTTTCCCGATGGCCTGAGATCCCAAAACACCCGATATCCACCGACGACATCCTCCCGGTAGCCAATTCCTTGATCGGCCAACACCTCGGCGGTGTAATCCGCCTGGCTCGGATCCAGGGCCAACATGGTCCACCGCAAATCCCGAGGCAGCGTGTCCCGGGGCAGGATCGGCATGGGCCAGGATGGGGTGCTGGGCGGAGTTTGGGGGGCGGGCCGCAGGTCATCGGGCAACCAGGCTTTCAGGCCTTGGTCGGCATAGACCGACCTGATCTTGTGATGCCGCGCCCAGGCCACCACCGCCTCCGGGTCGGCGGGGGAACTGGGCGGCCCGGCCTGGTAGAGGCTCAATTCCTGCACCGACCAGTAGCTGAGCTGGCTTTGGCAGGTTAGCTCCAGGCGCAGGTAACGTGCTGGCTGGGGAGGGAAATAGATGTCCAGGCGAGGGTCGCTGTCGCTGACCAGGGCCTGGCCTTGACACCAATACATGGACTGCAACGGGGCCTTGGCATGGATGGCCTGGGTCCAGACTTTGCCATCACGGGAGAGCAGGATCCGCAACCCCCGGGGTTGATCGTCGACTCGGCCCGAGGCCAGGCGCAGGAGGCAGAGGTCGGGCACCTCCTGGCCCAGGTCCAGCTCCAGGCTTTGACCGGGGCTTTGCGCCGCCAGAGGGGACCAGCGGGTGAGGGCGTCGCCGTCCCAGGCCAGGGGCGCGTCCTGGGGTTGGTCGCCCGCGCGCACCCGCCAGCCTCGACGGTCCACCGCCCGCCAGCCGGGTTGGGGCGGGGTGATGGCGTAAAAGGCGGTGTATCCCCCCGCGGTCAGACGCTGGCTGGTGGCTCCCAGATTGCGCAGGGTGGATTCCAACAGGCGGGGGCCGCCCCGGCAGATCCAGGCCGGGCGGGGAGCCTGGCCCACCAGGCGGTGGTGAGGATCGTAGAAGTGGTCAAACTCCTCCCCGGCCAGGACCACGATCAGGCGCTCGCCGGACTCGAAGGTCAAGAGGGGGCAATTCCAATAGTCCAGGGAGTAGGCTCGGGTGATCCCGTGCGCCAGGAGGGCGGCGATGAACTCCTGGCGGCCTTGGACTTTGGTCTGGATCGTTTGTCGCAACACGGGGTTTCCCAGGGGCGAGCTGATCCAGGCTCCGGCCAGGTTGGAGACCAGCAAAACCCCGCCCAAACCCAGGGCCAACCAGGCCAGGCGATTGCCCAGACGGGCCAACAGGTAGCCGGCCAAGGGGATCAGGGTGGCGTAAAGCGGCACGAAATGGCGGCGGGTGCTGCCCACCGGCTCGCCCTTGACCAGGATCAGGGCTATGCCCAACACGAAGGCCAGCAGAAACAACTCGCTGCCGTCGCAGGCCTTGGCGTCCAGCCGCGCCAGGCCCAGCAAAGCCCGGCGGCGCAGCCAGATCAGGCTGCCCAGACCCAGCAGGCCAAGGAGCACGATCCCCTGCGACACCCAGGGGAAGAGGGGCTGCAGGGTGGCGTCGTTCCAGGCCCCCAAGAGCACCGGCAGGGCCATGCCGGCCACGGCCTCGAAGACCTGGCCGAAAGGCTGGCTGTGCTTGGGTTGGAGCAGAAAGCTGAAGCTCTCCCAATGGTGGGTGAGGTTGAACCACCAAAATGGCGCCCCACCCAGGAAGAATCCCAGCCAGATCAAGGCGTGGCCCCGGCGGAAAAGCATCCGCCAGTCGGCCAGGACCTGGTATAGGGCGGTGGCGAGCAGGGCGTAGGCGATGAGGAAGTGGGTCCAGAGGCCCAAGCCGGCCACCAGACCGTAGGCCAGGTAGAGCCAGGCGCTGGCCCGGCGATGGACCAGGCGGAAGGTGAGCCAGAAGAGCAGCAGGGAGAAGAACGGGATCTCGATATAGGCCGCCCGGGGCAGAACGCCGTGGATGGCGAAGTAATAGGGCGGGGCGGCGGCCAACAGGCCGGTCCACCAGCCAGCGGCCGGACCCCACATCTCCCGGGTCGCCAGGAAGGCCACCGCCACAAAGAGCAGGGCCACCAACAGCGGGGCCAGGCAAAGGGTTTGGGCGGAAGACCCGGCGATGGCGAAGATCGCCGCCGCGACAAAGGCCTCGATGGACCCGCAAAAGGGTTGGCCATAGAAAAAAATGGGGAGCTGGCCCTCCAGGATGTGGCGGGCCATCAGCCCGGTGACCGCCATGTCGGCGTCGAGGTCGATGTAGGGAAGGTAGGCCAGGCGGACGGCCAGGGCCAGGAGCAGCAGGGCCGCCAGTCCGGCCCAGGCGGCGATCCCCTGGGGGCGGTTCAACGCCGACTCTCCCGGCGCAGGCGGAAGGCGGTGCCCAGGTACATGAACAGGTGGTGCAGGAAGCGGGTCTTGCTCTCGCCGCCCAGGCGGTTTTCGTAGACCACCGGCACCTCCACGATGTCCAGGCCGCGTTGGTGGGCGCGGAAGAGCAGGCGGATGGCGTAATCGCCATAGCCGTGAAAGATGTCCTCGGGGTCGAAGCTCTGTCAGGTGGTCTTGGCCATGGCCAAAAACCCGCTCAGGTTGTCGCGCGTCTTGACCCCCAGGGCCAGGCGCACCAGCAGGTTGAAGGCCTGGCTGCAACGGAAGCGTAAGACGCTGGTGTTCATGCCTCCACCGGGCACGTAACGGCTGCCGATGACCAGGTCGTGGCCGGGCAGGGCGGTCAGCACCTTGACCAAGTCGCGGGGGTGATGATTGAAATCCGAATCCATGGTGGCCACCACCGGGTGGTCTGCCTGCTCGATGCCGCGCCAGAGGGCGGTGGCCAGGCCGCGTTGGCCCTTGCGGACGATGAGCTTGAGCCGGGGGTCGCCGGGAAAGGCCTGGGCCAGGGCCGCCGCGGTGCCGTCCGGGGAGTCGTCGTCCACCACCACCACCTGGACCTGGATGCCGGCGGCCTGGGTGCGTTCCAGGATTTCTCCCACCAGAGGCACGATGTTGGCGATTTCGTTGTAGGTGGGCAGCACCACCGAGACCGCCAAAGGTTGGTCGCTCATGGCCGGCTCAGGCCCCTTTCCGGCCCAGGGCCGTGAGTTGGGCGCAGATGTAGTCCACCTGATCCTCGCGCAGATCGGGATACAGGGGGAGCATCAGGCCGCTGAGCCCCAGGTCCGTGGCCCGGTCCAGCTCACCGGCCCGGCGCAGATTCCGGTAGGGTGGCAGCAGGTGCAGGGGATAGAACATGGGACGGGCGTCGATGCCGGCCGCGTGCAGGCGGTCCAGGACTTGGTCCCGGCTCAGACCCAGGATGTTTTCGGCCAGGAACAGCGGGTGGAGCCAGTCGATGGAGCGACCGGGGGCGGTGAAGCCGCTCCGCAGCCAGGACAGGCCGGCCAGGTTGCTTTGGTAACGCTGGGCCAGGACCCGGCGGCGGGCGAGCAGTTCCTCCAGTCGCTGGAGCTGGGCCACTCCCAGGGCGGCGTTGAGGTTGGTCATGCGGTAGTTGAAGCCCACGCTGTCGTGCCAGTATTGGCGTTGGGGATCCATCCCGTGGGCCCGCAGGCGGCGCATGCGCTTGGCCAGGTCCGGGTCGGAGGTGGCCACCGCCCCGCCCTCGCCGGTGGTCAGGACCTTGTTGGCGAAAAAGCTGAAGCAGCCCACCGCCCCAAAGGACCCGGTGGGTTGGCCGCCGCAGTCGGCGCCCAGGCTCTCCGCGCAGTCCTCCACCACCAGTAGGTTGTTATTTCTGGCGAATTCAAGAATCGGCTCCATGCGGCAGGCCTGACCCAGCAGGTGGACCACCATCAGGGCCTTGGTGCGGGGGCTGATACCACGGGCGAAGGCCGCGGCGTCGGCGTTCCAATGATCGGCGGCGCAGTCCACCAGCACCGGGGTGGCCCCGGCCATGAAGACCGCGTTGGCGGTGGCGGCGAAGGTCAGGTCCGGCACCAGGACCTCGTCGCCCGGTCCAATCCCCAGCCCGGCCAGGGCCAGGTGCAGGGCGGTGGTGCCGTTGCTGGTGCAGAGCACATGGGGGGCGCCCAGCAGGTCGGCCAGGCCCGCTTCCAGGCGCTCGACAAAGGGGCCGGTGGAGGAGATCCAGGTGGAGGCCACGGCCTCGGCCACGTTGGCGGCCTCCAGGGGGCCCAGAGAGGGCTTGGCGATGGGTATTGGCTCCGGCGCGGCCGGAAGCGGGGCGGGCTGTTCAACGGTGGTCATGATGAGAACCTGTGAGAAGTACGTTCGCGCACCAAGGATGGCGGCCCAATAATACTAGATTTGCGGGGTGATCGGCAACGCGGACTGCTGGGACGAACTTACGGAGGTCACGCCGACGCCGCTTTTCGTTGGTGTGCGTTCAACCTGGCGGCAAAACAAGCCAAATCGCCATGGCCCCCATTGGCGGGAAGGGGTGTGGCTGGGGCGCGCCCGCGCTCCGTGAACCAGGCAGGGGTGATAGGTGGTGGGCGGCGGCTCCGGATGCCTTGCGCGTTGGCCCGGGGCTGTGCTAGCTTTGACCATCCACAAGGCTATGGTCCAGCCGTGGCGGAGGGCATTACCGCCCCCGGGGGATCGTCGATGCATTAACCCGCCGCCTGTCCGGGGCGGAAAAGCGCCAGGCAAGGAGTCGGAATCATGAGCGAAAAACGTGTGGCCCGCGTGACGGACATCATCGCTTCCTCCCCCATCAGCTTCGATGACGCCATCAAGGTCGGCTTCGAGCGCGCCACCCGCACCCTGCGGGGCATCACCGGCATGAAGGTGCTGGAGATGCGCGTGGCGGTGGACGAGAGCCAGATCGCCGAATACCGGGTGCGCCTGGAGGTCATTTTCGTCCTGGAGTCCTGATTATCCCATCACGCCTAGCGCCATTGCCGGGGGCCTTCCACGGGGAGGCCCCCTTGGTTTGTGAGTCATGCCGCCCGCGCCATACGACCAACTCTACATCTATGAGATCCTGGGCGACGCCCGTCCGGCCGCCGTTGGCTTGACCGCCGACTACCTGGGTCTGTGGCTGGAGGAAGACACCAGCTTCTTGTTCTTCGCCGCACCGGCCCAAGGGCAGATCGACGCCATCCTGGCCCGCGACCCGGGTCTGCGCCTGCGCGAGACCCACCACCTGACCTACGAGCAGTGGCAGGGCGGCCAGCACTTGGCCCCGCTGGTTCTGCCCGGGCTGATGATCGTCCCTGCCTGGCAGCCGGTTCCGGATTTCGAGGGCCAGGTGCTGCGCCTGGACCCGGGCCTGGTCTTTGGCAACGGCCTGCATCCCACCACCCAGCACTGCCTGGAGCTGCTGCTGATCCTCTGCGCCAAGGGACCCCTGGGCCGGGTGCTGGATCTGGGCTGCGGCACCGGCATCTTGGGCCTGGCCGCCGCCCGGATGGGGGCCGAGGCCGTGACCTGCGTGGACCTCAACCCCCTGTGCGCCACCACCTCCCGGCATAACGCCGAGCTCAACGGCCTGGCGGTGGAGGTGGCCGAGGGGCCGGCCGGGGATTTTCTCTCCCGTCCGGCCAACCTGGTGCTGGCCAACCTGCACTGGGAGGTGCAGCGGCAACTCTGGCAACCGGGGCCGGCGCTCCTGGACAAGCGCGACCTGATCCTGAGCGGCATCACCCGCAGCCAGCGCGACCCTCTGACCGAGCTGTTGGCTCAGTGCGGCTACCGGGTCCTGGTGGGCCGCCAGACCGAGGGCGCCTGGTACTCCCTCTGGGCGCGGCGCGAGGACCCGGCCTGAACCCATGGGCGACCTTTTCGCGCCAGCGCCGCGAAAAGAAGCGCGTTTTTTGTTCCAGCGGTTGACAAGCCCGGCCCGGCGTGATAATCGTCCTGGTTAGATAGTCTCTCGGAGTTGGGCCGTGCCCGCTTGCCAGTCTCACATCCTACTCGCCTCCTCGGCCTTCCAAGGCTGCCGCGCCGTCGGCGTAGCCAGCCTAGGCCTACCGGTTTGCCTACCGGCGGCCATCCTGATTCTCCTGCCCCGGTAACCGGGGCCGCAAATCACACGCATCTAAAATCGAGTTTGACAAAAGGGCCACAGGCCCACCCCAGGTCGCCAGCCCATGATGGCTGCCCCGACCAACCGACCCGGAGGAATGCGATGCAATCCTGTAAAACCCAGGAAAAATCCGCCCGAGCTAGTCGGCGGACCCCGAGCGCCGCGATGCCCCTGAGCCCCTCCCGCACCCAGCGCCCCGCCCGCGCCAGCCTCCTCCTGGTACCATGCGTATCCACCGCCCTAGACGGCGTCATTATTCTGCCCCGCTAGGGGCCGAACCAAAAAGACAGTAAAAACAGCGAGACAACCACTAGCCAAGAGGCTGGTGGCCATGAATAGACCCCCAGCCAACCGGAACGTCGCCCAGTTCGCGGCGCGCCGGACGGAAAGGCGGACCAGGATGAGTCAGCGCAGCGACGAGATCAAAAGCGGCCTGATGCGCGCGCCCCAGCGCTCCCTGCTGCGAGCCTGCGGTTTGAGCGGCGAGCAGATCCAGCGACCTTTCATCGGCGTGGCCAACTCCTGGACCGAGGTCGTACCCGGGCATGTACATCTCAACCGCTTGTCGTCGGCGGTCAAGCGCGGCATCGCCGAGGCCGGCGGCCAGGCCTTCGAGTTCCACACCATGGCCATCTGCGACGGCCTGGCCATGGGCCACCCGGGCATGTTCGCCAGCCTGCCCAGCCGCGAGGTGGTGGCCGACACCGTGGAGCTGATGGCCATGGCCCACGGTTTCGACGCCTTGGTGCTGATCGCCAGTTGCGACAAGATCGTGCCCGGCATGCTGATGGCCGCCGCCCGTCTGAACCTGCCGGCCATCGTGCTCACCGGCGGCCCCATGAAGGCCGGCGAGTTCCAGGGCCGGACCGTGGACCTGATCACGGTCTTCGAGGCGGTGGCCAAGGTCCGCGCCGGTCAGATGACCGAGGCCGAGCTGGCGGAGATGGAGTCTTGCGCCTGTCCCGGTCCGGGCTCCTGCGCCGGCATGTTCACCGCCAACACCATGGCCTGCGTCACCGAGGCCCTGGGCATGAGCCTGCCCGGCTGCGCCTGCTCCCTGGCCATGAATGGCGCCAAAGACGAGATCGCCTTCGCCACCGGTCTGAAGATCATGGACCTCTTGCGGATGAACCGGCGGCCCCTGGACATTCTGACCCCGGAGGCCTTCGCCAACGCCTGCCGGGTGGATCTGGCCCTGGGCGGCTCCACCAACACCGCCCTGCACCTGCCGGCCATCGCCCACGAGGCCGGGGTGGACTTCGGCCTGGCCGATTTCGACCGCCTGGCCCGCACCACTCCCCACCTGGTCAACATGAGCCCGGCCGGCCCCATGCGCATGGAGCACCTGTACGCGGCCGGCGGGGTGGGGGCGGTGATGAAGCGCCTGGAAAAAGACCTGGCGCTGGCCAACCCGGCGGTCAGCGGCGGGACCATGGCCGACTACCTGCCGGCCAGGGTGCCGGAGGCCCAAGCCTTCGGCCAGCCGGTGCTGCACAGCCTGGCCGACCCGGTTCACGCCGAGGGCGGCCTCGCGGTGCTCTCCGGCAACCTGGCCCCGGAGGGCGCGGTGGTCAAGCAGACCGCGGTGGCCGAGCAGATGCGGGTCTTCCGGGGTCCGGCCCGCTGCTTCGCCGGCGAGCAGGAGGCCACCGAGGCCTACAACCGCCAGGAAATACAGCCCGGCGAGGTGATCGTGATCCGCTACGAGGGTCCGGCCGGCGGCCCGGGCATGCGCGAGATGCTGGCCCTGACCGCTCTGGTCAGCGGCGGGCCCTTGGACGGCAAGGTGGCCCTGATCACCGACGGCCGCTTCTCCGGGGGCAGCCGGGGCGCGGTCATCGGCCATGTCTCGCCCGAGGCGGCGGCCGGCGGGCCATTGGCCCTGGTCAAGGATGGCGACCCGATCCTGATCGACATCCCCGGCCGGATCCTGGCCCTGGAGGTGGATTCGGCCGAGCTGGAGCGCCGGCGGGCGGCCTGGACCCCGCCCGCGCCCCGCTTCACCCGGGGGGCCCTGGCCCGCTACGCCGAGCTGGTCACCAGCGCGGCCACCGGCGCGGTGCTGCGCAAGAACACGCCCGCCGCCAAATGAATCGAACCCAACCCGCCGCCCAGCAGCGGCCAGCGAGATAGCGAGAACAAACCATGAGCAGTCAAGCACCCAAGCAGAACCCCGGCCTGCCGGCCACCAACGGCTCCGACGCCATCATCGCCTCCCTGCACGCCCAGGGGGTGGACGTGGTCTTCGGCATGGTGGGGGGATCCATCATCAGCGTTTACGACGCCCTGCACCGGGACGGCAACCTCAAGCACGTCATCGTGGGCCACGAGCAGGGCGGGGCGCACATGGCCGAGGGCTACGCCCGGGCCACCGGCAAGCCCGGAGTGGTGATGACCACCAGCGGACCCGGGGCCACCAACCTGGTCACCGGCCTGGCCGACGCCATGATGGATAGCACTCCCATCGTGGCCATCACCGGTCAGGTGGTCAGCCGCCTGTTGGGCAACGACGCCTTCCAGGAAGCCGACATCCGGGGCATCACCATGCCCATCACCAAGCACAACTACCTGATCACCAGCGCCGACCAGGTGGCACCGACCATGGCCGAGGCCTTCACCATCGCCTTGAGCGGACGGCCCGGCCCGGTGCTGGTGGACATCCCCCGCGACGTCTCCGAGGCCCCCACCGAGATCCTGACCAGCGACCAGCACCGCCTGGCCCCGCGCCTGGTCAACGTGCCCTTGGGCCATCCGATGCAGGTGCAGCGGGCCTTGAACCTCATCGCCGAGAGCCGCCAGCCGGTGATCCTGGCCGGGGCGGGCATCATCCACTCCGACGCCTGCGCCGAGCTGCGGGCCTTGGCCGAGCTGTTGCAGATCCCGGTGGCCACCACCCTCTTGGGCCTGGGCTGCTTCGCCAGCGACCATCCCTTGAGCCTGCGCATGCCGGGCATGCACGGCACCGGCTACGCCAACCTGGCCCTGCACAACAGCGACGTGATCATCTGCGTGGGTTCGCGCCTGGACGACCGGGTCACCGGCCGCCTGGAGCGCTTCGCGCCGGGCGCCAAGCTGATCCACGTGGACGTGGACCCCAGCGAGATCAGCAAGTGCCTGCCGGCCCTGGTGCCCATCGTGGGCGACGCCAAGCAGGTGCTCTCGGCCCTGCTCCAGGGCGCGCGGGCCTGGGAGCGCCGGCCCGACTTCAGCGCCTGGCACAAGGTCATCGCCACCTGGAAGCAGCGTTACCCCATGGGCTACGTCCAGCGCGACGGCGTGATCAAACCCCAGCAGGCCATCGAGTCCCTGAACGGCCTGTTGGACGACGAGGACATCGTGGTCACCGGCGTGGGCCAGCACCAGATGTTCACCGCCCAGTACTACAATTTCCGCCGGCCCCGCACCTTCATCACCAGCGGCGGTCTGGGCACCATGGGCTTCGGCCTGCCGGCGGCCATCGGGGCCAAGCTGGCCAAGCCCGAGCGCCGGGTGCTGTGCGTGGACGGCGACGGCTCCTTCCTGATGAACATCCAGGAGATCTGCACGGCGGTGCGCTACCGCGTGCCGGTGGTGAGCATGGTGCTCAAGAACAGCCACCTGGGCATGGTGCGCCAGTGGCAGGGCATGTTCTTCGACCAGCGCTACGCCCAGACCCAGCTGGCCCCGCCGCCCTACGACCAGGTGGCCCAGGCCTTCGGGGCCCTGGGGCGCAAGGTGGAGCGCCCCGAGGATCTCCTGCCGGCCCTGCGCTGGGCCCTGGCCGCGGCCGAGGACAACCAGCTGCCGGTGGTCTTGGACGTGAGGGTGGACCCGGACGAGGCGGTGTTGCCCATGGTGCCGGCCGGCGGGGCCAACGTGGACTTCATCCCCTGCCGGCTGGAGGACTAGCCATGAGCCAGCTCAACCCCCTGGCGGTCCTGGTGCGCAACGAGCCCGGCGTGCTGGCCCGGGTCTCCGGCCTCCTGGCCCGGCGCGGTTTCAACATCCACTCCCTGGCCGTGGGCGAGACCGAGGATCCCCAGGTCAGCCGCATGAGCATTTTCACCAGCGGCGACGACGCGGTGCGCGAGCAGGCGGTCAAGCAGCTGCGGCGGCTGGTGGACGTGATCCGGGTCAGCGACCTGACCGACACCCCCCGGGTGGAGCGCGGCCTGGCCCTGATCAAGGTCAACGCCCCCCGCGAGCGGCGCAGTGAGATCATCGAGCTGGCCAACATCTTCCGCGCCGCCATCACCCACGTGGACAACGCCACCATGGTCCTGGAGGTCAGCGGCAACCGCAACAAGATCGAGGCCATGATCGGCATGATGCGGCCCTTTGGCATCCTGGAGATGGCCCGCACCGGCCAGATCGTCATGCTGCGCGGTCAGGCCGCCCTGGCTCCGGGCCAGAGCGAGTTCCCGGACCCCAGCTATCTGACCGAGGCGGTGGCCTAACGCTGGTCCGACCCCTGGCGTGCCGGGCCGATGGCCGAGTCCTTACGCATATGTTACAAACT
>JAIUYB010000555.1 GCA_020216625.1 Desulfarculus sp. | reverse complement strand
GGCGGACATCCGCTGGGTGGCCAGGGGCAGCATCACGTTCTCCTGGAGGCTCAGATAGGGCACCAGGTTGAAGCTCTGAAAGACGAAGCCCAGGTACTCGCGGCGAAAGTCGGCCCGCTGGTCATTGCCGAGCTGGTAGATGTCCAAGCCATCCACCAGGAAGGAGCCCCGGCTGGGGGTGTTGAGCGCCCCCAGGATGGAGAGCAGGGTGGACTTGCCCGAGCCGGAGGGGCCCATCACGGCCACGAATTCTCCCCTGTCGATGCTGAAATCCACGCCCTTCAAAGCGGTCATGGCCGCTTCGCCCGCGCCATAGGTCTTGGCCAGGTCCTGGCCGATGATAAAGCTCATGCTTTTTTCGCCTTTCCGGCTATGCCGCAAGGAGCGGTTTGTTGTCTCCCGCCCCCCATGCGCTTTTCTTTTTGGAAGGGGGTCCGGGGGGTAACCGTTTTCTTTGGGCACCAAAGAAAAAGGTTCCCCCGCTCTTCCTCCCCTCGCTCCCTCTGCCCTACAACGTCCGCAGGGCCTGGTGGGGGTCCAGGCGGGCGGCCATGAGGGCGGGGTAGAGGCTGGCCAAGAGGCCCACGGCCAGAGAGAGCAGGATGGCCCCGCCGGCCAGCCAGGGATCGAGGCCGACGCTGCCGCCGTGGGACTGGCTGAACAGCGGCAGGGCGGCCTGGGCCCCGGCCAGGCCCAGGCCCAGACCGATGACCCCGGCGGCCAGGGACACGATACCCGCCTCCAGCAGCACCACCCGCATCACGTGGCCCCGGCGGAAGCCGATGGCCCGGAAGATGCCGATCTCGGCGGTGCGCTCCTTGACGCTGGCCATCATGGTCACCAGCACCACCAGGCTGCCCACCAGGGCCACCAGGGCCGAGATGCCCAGGCCGAAGCGCTGGAAGTGGCCGATGGCCTCCATGCGGCCCTTGACCACCGCCTGGATGGCCACCACCTTGGCCTCGGGCAGCTTCTCGGCGATCTGAGCGACCATGTCGTCCACCGGGCAGTCCTTGCACAGGGCGGCCACCTCGATCATGGAGACCAGGCCGACCTTGCCCAGGAGCTCCTGGGCGGTGGCCAGACGGGTGAAGACCAGGCCGTCGTCCTGACTGCCGGTGGGCTCCAGAACGGCGCGCACGTTGAGCGGGCGGTCCTTGACGGTCAGGCGGTCGCCGGCCTGGAGGTTCAGGATTCGGGCCGCCTCGGAGCCCAGGAGGACCTGGTCCGTTCCGGGCTCGCCGCCGGCATAGCTCCACCAGGGCTTGAGGATGGGCAGGGCGGCGAAGTCCACCCCGGCCAGGAGGGCCTCGTGGCCGCCGACTTGGATCACTCCCAGGACCATGGGCCCCACCGCGGCCAGGTTGCCGGCGTTTTTGATCTGGTGGATCAGGGCCAGCTCGGATTGCTTGATCTCGTTGGTCTGGAAAGAGAACCCGCCCAGGCTCAGGCCCTCGTAGGAGAGGGCCAGGGACTCGGTGCGGGGGGTGACCAGGATGTTGGCCCCGTACTTCTCCAGCTTGTGGTTGATCTCGTGGGTCAGGGCCTCGGTCAGCGCCAGCATGGCCACCAGGGTGGCCACGCCGATGACCAGGCCGGCCAGCACGAAGCCGGCCTTGGCCTTGCGCCGCCGCAGGTTCAACAGGGCGATGTCCTTGAGGGTCATGACGTCGTGCCTCCCTTGGGCCTAGGACTGCTTGAAGTTGAAGTGCTGGCGGCCCTCCAGGATGTCCTGGACCTTGATCACCAGGCGGTCGCCCTGGATGGTGCGGGCCAGGGGCGCGGGGTTGCAGCCGCCCTTGACCTCGTTGACCTTGACCGAGGCGAAGCGCCGGCCGCAGTTGTTGCAGACCATGAAATCGCCGTCCTGGGTATAGCCCTTGCCCGCCCGCCAGCAGACGTCGCAGGCGTCGAAGGCGGCCCGGACCACGCCGTCGGAGCTCTTGATGACGAAATAGCGCACCACGATGCCGTCGGGCGCGTTGTATTTGAAATACTTGGCCTTGCCATCGGCGAAGTCGGAGAGCTTGTAACTCACTTCGTCCTGGCTGGCGGCGGCCGCGGCCGAGGTTGGGTCGGCGGCGTGGCTGACCGGCGCGCCCTTCATCAGGTGAATCCCGCCCACCGCCAAAAGGGCGGCCAGACCCAGGACGGCGTAGAGACCGGCGCGGGTGCGGCGGGCCGGGGCGGGGTGCATGACAACGGCCCTGGGGGCCGGTTTGACCTCGGCAGTGGAAACGGAGTCTTTGGCCATGGGATGCCTCCTGTATGGCTAATGGTGTTGTCCTCGCGCCCGAGCCCGAGGGCCAAGGCGTGGTTTTGCATAGCGATTGGGCAGCGCGTGCCGGGCGGCCGAGGCCGCCGGACTTGGGCATGGTCCAACGCGCGCGCCGGGCAGCGACGCGAAAGACCTACAGGCTAGGCGTGATTAAATGCGCAGGTCCGCCAGGCGCAGATACCGGGCCTGGGGTGGAGGATCGGGATTGCGCCGGGGCGCGTTCAGGTGCGG
>JAIUYB010000554.1 GCA_020216625.1 Desulfarculus sp. | reverse complement strand
GGTGGGCTCGCCCACCAGCCAGGGTTGTCACCAGCTCCTGCGTCAGGGGGCGCGGCTTTTGACCAGCGCCGCCGACCTGCTGGCCCCCGGAGCCCTGCCCCCGGCGCAGCGGCCCCTGGCCGGCCCGCCGGAGGAGCTGGATCTGCCCGAGCCGGCCCGCGCCCTTTTGGACCTGATGGGGCACGAGCCGGTGCATGTTGACGTGCTGGCCCGCCAGAGCGGGCTGTTGCCCCAGGAGGTGACGGCCCTGCTGATCAGCCTGGAGATGGCCGAGCTGGTGGAGCAGCGCCCAGGGAAACACTACGCGCGCCTCTAAATCCCGCCGCGAGCGGGCCAGATGGCGCGAACAAACACATTCGCCCTTTTAGGAGGGGGCCTGGGGGAACCCTTTCGGGGCCCCAAAAGGGCTCCCCCAGAAAACGATATGCCTAAATCTCTCTTGATAGTCGAGTCGCCGGCCAAGGCGCGGACCCTGGTCAAGTATCTGGGGCCGGATTTCGAGGTGCGGGCCTCGGTGGGCCACGTGGTGGACCTGCCCCCCACCCGGTTGGGAGTGGACCTGGAGCACGACTTCGAGCCCGAGTACGAGGTGATCAAGGGCAAGGAGAAGGTGGTCAAGGAGCTGAAGAAGGCCGCCGGCTACGCCCAGGAAATCTACCTGGCCACCGACCCCGACCGCGAGGGGGAGGCCATCGCCTGGCACATCGCCCAGCAGTTGGCCGACAAGAAAAAGCACCCCCTGGAGAGCTTCCACCGGGTGCTTTTCCACGAGCTGACCAAGCCGGCCATCCTCAAGGCCGTGGCCGAGCCCCAGCGCCTGGACCCCCGCCGCTACGACAGCCAGCAGGCCCGGCGGGTGCTGGACCGGTTGGTGGGCTACCAGATCAGCCCCCTGCTCTGGGACAAGGTCAAGCGCGGGCTTTCGGCCGGGCGGGTGCAGTCGGTGGCCCTGCGCCTGGTGGTGGAGCGCGAGCGGGCCATCACCTCCTTCGTGCCCCAGGAGTACTGGACCGTCACCGCCGAGCTGATGGCCGACGCCCCGCCGGCCTTCGCGGCCCGGCTGGCCAGGCTCGACGGCCAGAAGTTCGATCCCAAGACCGAGGCCGAGGCCCTGGCCGGGGTGGCGGCGATCAAGGGCCAGCCCACCCTGGTGGAAAAGGTGACCAACCGCGAGCGCCGCCAGTACGCGCCGCCGCCTTTCATCACCAGCACCCTGCAGCAGGAGGCCTACCGCAAGCTGGGCTTCGCGCCCAAGCGCACCATGGGCCTGGCCCAGCGGCTCTACGAGGGCCTGGAGACCAGCGAGGGCGCGGTGGGGCTCATCACCTACATGCGCACCGACTCCCACCGCCTGGCCGACGTGGCCGTGGCCCAGGCCCGGGAGGTCATCGCCCAGCGCTTCGGCCCGGAGTTCCTGCCGCCCAAGCCCAACGTCTTCAAGGCCCGGGCCGGGGCCCAGGAGGCCCACGAGGCCATCCGCCCCACCAGCGCCCTGCGCACCCCGGAGTCCTTGACCGCCCACCTCAAGCGCGACGAGCTGGCCCTCTATCGCCTGATTTACAACCGCTTCCTGGCCTGCCAGATGGCCCCGGCCCTCTACGACCAGACCCAGGCCGAGATCAAGGCTGGCCGCGGGCAGTTGCGGGCCTCGGGCCAGGTGCTGCGCTTCCGCGGCTTCACCGCGGTCTACGTGGAGGACCAGGACGAGGGCGTCAAGCCCGTGGCCGGGGCCGAGGGCGAGAACGGCGAGGAGGCGGTGGCCGAGGGCCTGCTTCCGGCCCTGGCCCCGGGCCAGGAGCTGAAGCAGGGGACCATCACCCCCCGCCAGCACTTCACCCAGCCCCCGCCGCGCTTCACCGAGGCCAGCCTGGTCAAGGAGCTGGAGGAGAAGGGCATCGGCCGGCCCAGCACCTACGCCGCCATCCTCTCCACCATCCAGGACAAGGAGTACGTGGCCAAGCTCAACAAGCGCCATCTCCAGCCCACCCCCCTGGGCGAGGTTATCAGCGACCTGTTGGTGGAGAACTTCCCCCAGGTGATGGAGGTGGGCTTCACCGCCGGGCTGGAGCAAAGCCTGGACCAGGTGGAGGAGGGCCAGCGGGAATGGCGCGGCCTGCTCAAGGACTTCTACGGCCCCTTCGCCAAGGCGCTCAAGGCCGCCCAGAAGAACATGCGCCAGATCAAGGGCAAGGGCATCCCCACCGACGTCAAGTGCCCCGCCTGCGACGGCCCCATGTCCATCCGCCTGGGCAAGCACGGCGAGTTCCTGGCCTGCGACAACTACCCGGAATGCAAGACCACCCGGGATTTCACCCGCGACCCGGAGGGCAACCTGATCATCGTCGAGCCCCCGGCCGGGCCGGAGGTGGCCTGCGACAAGTGCGGCCAGCCCATGGTGCCCAAGAAGGGCCGCTACGGCCCCTTCCTGGCCTGCTCGGGCTACCCGCAGTGCAAGAACGTCATGGAGCTGGACGCCGAGGGCAACCCCAAGGCCAAACAGGCCCCCGAGACC
>JAIUYB010000553.1 GCA_020216625.1 Desulfarculus sp. | reverse complement strand
CACCACCGCCGCGTCGCCCTGGCCGATGCCGGCGGTCTCCACCACGATCAGGTCGTAGCCGGCCGCCTGGGCCACCGCGATGGCGTCGTCCAGGCCCTTGCTCACCTCCATGCCGCTGTTGCGGGTGGCCAGGGAGCGCAGGTACAGGCGCGGACTGGCCAGGCTGTTCATGCGGATGCGGTCGCCCAGCAGCGCCCCGCCGCTTTTGCGGCGGGTGGGGTCCACGCTCAGCACCGCCACCCGGATCTCCGGGAAGTCGGCCAGAAGGCGCAGCAAGAGCTCGTCGGTCAGCGAGGACTTGCCCGCCCCGCCGGTGCCGGTGATGCCCACCACCGGCATCACCTTGTCCGGCCGCCGGGCGCTGAGCGCCTTGCGCCAGGCGGCCAGGTCCCCGCCCTGGCCCAGGGCCGCCCGCTCCACCCAGGTGATCACCCGGGCCACCACCTCCGGCCGCTCCGGGGCCAGCTCGCCCACCAGGGAGAGGTCCTCGTCCTCGCCGCCCTGGGGGTGGTCGATGGAGCGCACCAGGTGGTTGATGATGCCCTGCAAGCCCAGTTGGCGGCCCTCCTCCGGGCCGTAGATTCTGGCCACCCCGTAGGCCTCCAGCTCCCGGGCCTCCTCGGGCACGATCACCCCGCCCCCGCCGCCGAAGACCTGGATGTGCCCGCAGCGACGCTCCCGCAGCAAGTCCACGGTGTACTTGAAGAATTCCATGTGCCCGCCCTGGTAGCAGGACAGGCAGATGGCCTGGGCGTCCTCCTGGATCGCCGCCTCCACCACCTCGGCCACCGCCCGGTTGTGCCCCAGATGGATCACCTCCACCCCGGTGGCCTGCAGGATGCGCCGGATGATGTTGATCGCCGCGTCGTGGCCGTCGAAAAGGCTGGCCGCCGTCACGCAGCGCACCGGATTCACCGGCAGATAAGGCTCGGTCTCCATGGTCATGGCGTGTCTCCCGTGGGAGGGGGGGAGTTTTCGGGGGAACCCTTTTGGGGGCCCAAAAGGGTTCCCCCGGACCCCCTCCTAAAAGGCCGCAGGGGCCATTGGGCAATTCACTAGCGCAACTGGCCCAGGATCAGCTCCTTCTGCAGACCGATGTAGTCGGCCAGGGACAGGCGCGGCGACAAGGCCCAGCGCCGGAAGGTCCACATGTGGCCCAGCACCGCGATGTCGTGGGCCAACAGCCCGATCTCGGCGTGGTTCAGGGGGCGCAGGGAATAGTCCTCCACCCCGCGCCGGATCAGGTCGGCGAACAGATCGGTCAGCCGCTGCTCGTGGGCCAGCACGAAGCGCATGGCCTCCTTGGGCAGGCTCTTGGTCTCCTGATAGATCAAGAGGATGTGGTCACTCATCTCATCGCAGACCGTGAAGTAGACCTCCATGGCCGCCTCCAGGGCCATGGCCCCGTGGCTGGCCTGGGGCAGCCGGGCCCGGATGCGCTCCTCCACCTCCTGGTGGATGGCCTGGCAGACCAGGTAGAGCACGTCCTCCTTGCTGACCACGTACTCGTAGAGCGTGCCGATGGAGAACCCGGCCGCCTTGGCGATCTCGCGGGTGGTGGTCTTGTGGAAGCCCTTGGCGATGAACAGCCGCACCGCCGCGTCCACGATCTGGCGGCGGCGGCGGGTCACCAGGCCGGGGTCCTTGACCTCGGTGGGGATGTCCCGGGCCTCGGCCGCCGGAGGCGCGGCTTTTGGGGCTCTGGCGCGGGGGCTCATGACCGCGCTCCGGGGACCGCCTCCGCTGGGGGCTCGCTCTGACTCATGGCACTGTCCTTGAGGCATGGGGTTGGGCCGCGCTTGTCCGACTGAGCGCTCGCTCACCAACCATTCAAGCAAATGCCCCACCAAATGTCAAGGTTTTCATGCGGGGATTTCCGGCCCCGGAAAACGCCGCTTCCCGTCCCGCCCCTTGCGCTTTTCCGGTCCGGCCCCTAAAACTTGAGGGGGTGGACGGCCATCCGCCCTTGCTTTTCCTTCAGCCTCAGGAGCCGCCATGCCGCATCCCCACTCCGGCCAGCCCCCTCACGGCCAACCCGGACGCCCCGGCCATCCCGGCGGGCCGCCCCCGGCCAGCGCCGACGGCGTGCCGGCCTTGCGCCTGGTGGCCTGGGAGACCACCCGCCGCTGCAACCTCTCCTGCCTGCACTGCCGGGCCGGGGCGGTGGACCAGGACTATCCCGGCGAGCTGACCACCGCCCAGGGCGAGGCCTTCCTGCGCGACCTGACCAGCCTGGGCCAGCCGGTGGTGATCATGACCGGCGGCGAGCCCCTGTTGCGGGCCGACATCTTCCACCTGGCCCAATACGGCACCGACCAGGGCCTGCGCATGGTGATGGCGGTCAACGGCACCCTGCTGACCCCGGAGATCGCTAGAAAACTCAAGGATTGCGGCATCCAGCGCCTTTCCATCAGCTTGGACGGCCCGGACGAGAAGAGCCACGACGCCTTCCGGGGCCAGCCCGGGGCCTATGCCGGGGCCCTGGCCGGCATGGCCGCCGCCCGCGCGGCGGGCCT
>JAIUYB010000552.1 GCA_020216625.1 Desulfarculus sp. | reverse complement strand
CTGGGCGCAGAGGTGGTCCAGGATCAGGCCGCCCAGGCCCTGGCGGGTGTGGTCGGGGTGCAGGAAGCAGGAGAACTCCGCCGTGGCCGCGAAGCTGTCGGCGAAATGAAAAGGCCGCAGCAGGCCGAAGCCGGCCACCTGGCCGTCGCCGGCCCGGGCCACGGCCGTGGGGTGGGTCTCGGCCACCTTGAGAAAGGGCTCGAAGAACTGATAGGGGACCTGGCTCCGGGGAAAGGCCGCGAAGCTGGTGGCGATGTAGTGGTTAAGGATGTCGATCACCGGCTGGCGGTCGGACTCGGCCAGGGGGGCCAGGTGAAAACCGCCGCCGGG
Source organism: Desulfarculus sp. (assembly GCA_020216625.1). Lineage (GTDB taxonomy): Bacteria > Desulfobacterota > Desulfarculia > Desulfarculales > Desulfarculaceae > JACRDC01. Next base: position 2,188 of record JAIUYB010000552.1, on the reverse strand, counting down.
CGTGGCTGGGCTGGGCATGGGGCGTCCTTGCGTTCGGATGGTGACGGTTCGGTTCAGTGCCCCTTTGGCATCTCCACCAGTTCGATCAGCACTCCCCGGGTGGCCTTGGGGTGGAGGAAGAGAACCTTGCTGCCGTGGGCCCCGGGGCGGGGGGCGTCGCTGGTCAGGGGCACGCCCTTGGCCTTGAGCTCGGCGCAGGCCGCCTCCACGTCGTCCACCTCGAAGGCCAGGTGGTGGATGCCCTCGCCGCGCTTCTCCACGTGCTTGGCCATCACCCCCTCGGCCGTGGTGCTCATCACCAGCTCGATGCTGGTCTCGCCCACCGGCAAAAAGCCGGTGCGCAGCTCGCCCACCGCGTCCACCGAATCCAGCTTGAGCGGCAGAAACTCGGTGTAGACCTTGGCCACCTCGTCGATGTCCTTCACCGCCACGCCGATGTGGGCCAACCGCTTGATTTTCATAACGCCTCCCAGAGACGAACCAGATTGGCGAAGCCGCCGCCCAGCCCCGCGCCCCGGGCTCGACGGGGAGGACCGGGCAGGCCGGTTTTGGGGGGAAAGTATAGTCTCAGGGTCATGATAGAGCCTGCCCCGCCCCGGCGCAAGGACTTTGCCCGGCATAAGCCATCCCCCATTGTGGTGGGCGGCCGGGGAGAGTAAATTGAAAAAGCGCACCCACGCTAACCGATTCGACGACAGAGGTTGGGCTTGGATAGGCGGGCACCACGAAATCGCGACCGCGCCCGGGTGGCGTGGAGCGCCACGGCGCTGCTGACGCTCCTGCTTGGCGTGGGATTGGCTCTGACCGCCGATGCCAGCCCCCGGGCGCCCCTGGCCCCCCTGCGGCTGGCGGTCCTGGAAGATCCGCAGGCCAACCTGGATTTCGTCACCATCCCGGCGCGGTTCCAGCAAGGCGCCTTCACCCCCCTGTCCGGAACGAACCTCTCCCTGGGCTCGCGCCGTAGCCCCTGGTGGGTGCGCCTGGACCTGCCCGCGGTGGACCCCGATTCCGGCCAGGCCTGGTTCCTGGAGCTGGAGAAGGGGATCATCGACCAAGTGGACCTCTACCTGCCCCTGGTCCAGCCCCCGGGGGAGTGGCTGCAGGTCGCGGCCGGGACGCTGCGCCCCCGGCCCCCGGAGCAGGAGGACTTCCGCAGCCAGGTCTTCCGCCTGCCCGCCAACCTGGACTGGGGGCGGCCCTGCTACCTGCGCCTGGCCTGCCGATTGCCGCTGAGCATGAACCTGCGGCTGTGGAGCGACGACGGCCTGCTGACCATGGTCTATCGCGACAGCCTGGTCTTCGGCCTGCTCTACGGCGTCATGGCCGCCATGATCCTTTTCAACCTGATGATGTATTTTTCCCTGCGGGACCGGGTCTACCTGAGCTACCTGGCCTTGGTGGGCAGCATGCTCCTGGCCCAGGTGGTGATGCAGGGCCATCTGCGCTCGTGGCTCCCCATGCCCAGCCCCACCCTGCCCCAGCTCCAGAGCTTCACCATGGGCTGCTCGCTGTTTTTCGCCGCCTGGTTCATCCGCGGCTTCCTGCTGACCCCGGTCAACGCCCCTTTCTGGGACAAGCTCCTGAACGTCTTGATGATCATGGCGGTGGGGGTGCTGTTCCTCTCGGCCATGAACCGGGCCGACCTGGCCCTGGCGTTGGGCTACGCCGCCGCCATCCTGGGCCCCATCCATGCCCTGATCACGGGCTGGGTCTGCCTGCGGCGGGGGTTCCGGCCGGTGGGGTGGTTCATGCTGGCCTGGCTGGCCATGCTCCTGGGCGTGCTGGGTTTCATCCTGGGTTACCTGGGCCTGGCCCCCAAGCTGACGCTGGTCCTGCCCGCCAGCCGGACCCTGGGCGCGGTCCTGCTCACCTTCGCCCTGGCCCACCGGGTGCGCGAGTTGCACCAGGAGCGGGAGCAACTGGCCAAAAGCCAACGCCGCTATCGCGAGATGTCGATGACCGACGGGTTGACCGGGCTCTACAACCGGCGTTATTTCGAAAGCCGTCTGGCCAGCGAGCTGGACCACGCCCGCCGGCTGGAAAACCCGCTGTCGCTGGTCATGCTGGACCTGGATGATTTCAAGGCCTTCAACGATCGCCACGGCCACCTGGCCGGGGACCAGATCCTCAAGGCCCTGGCCGCGGTCCTGCGCTTAAGCCTGCGCGAGGGCGACTGCGCCTGCCGCTA
>JAIUYB010000551.1 GCA_020216625.1 Desulfarculus sp. | reverse complement strand
TGCCATGAACTTCGCCCTGACAGAAGAACAAAAGATGGTCAAGGAGACCGCGGCCCGTCTGGCGGATGAGATGCTCAAGCCCCAGGCCGCTCAGTTCGACGCCAGCCACGCCCACCCGGCCGAGGCCTGCGCCGCCCTGGGCGAGTTGGGCTTCATGGGCATCGCCGTGCCCGACCAGTACGGCGGCGCCGGCCTGGACTACGTCAGCTACGTGGTGGGCCTCAGCGAGATCAGCCGTGGCGACGCTTCCGTGGGCGTCATCATGAGCGTGAACAACTCGCTGTATTGCTACCCGGTGATGACCTTTGGCACCGAGGAGCAGAAGCAGGCCTTCCTGACCCCGGTGGCCAGCGGCCAGAAGATCGGCTGCTTTGGCCTCACCGAGGCCGGGGCCGGCTCCGATCCCGGGGCCATGCGCACCACCGCCGTGCTGGACGGCGACGAGTGGGTGCTCAACGGCGAGAAGAAGTTCATCACCAACGGCAACGTGGCCAGCTATGGCGTCATCGCCGCGGTGACCGACAAGGCCGCCGGAGCCAAGGGCATCAGCTGCTTCATCGTCGACTTCGAGAACACCAAGGGCTTCTCGGTGGGCCGGGTCGAGGAAAAGATGGGCATCTGCGCCTCGGGCACCTCCGAGCTGGTCTTCGAGGACGCCCGCATCCCCAAAGCCAACATCCTGGGCACCCCCGGCTCGGGCCTGAAGCAGATGCTTACCACCCTGGACTCCGGCCGCATCGGCATCGGTTCCCAGGCGCTCGGCATCGGCCGCGCGGTGCTGGAAGAGGCGGTGGAATACGCCGGCACCCGCGAGCAGTTCGGCAAGCCCATCGCCACCTTCCAGGCCATCCAGTGGAAGCTCGCGGACATGGCCGCCGCCCTGGACGCGGCCGAGCTGCTCTTGCTGCGCGCGGCCTGGATGGAAGACCAGCACATGCACTTCGAGAAGCAGGCGGCCATGGCCAAGATGTTCGCCTCCGACGCGGCCATGAACGCCGCCATCGAGGGCGTCCAGATTCTGGGCGGCTACGGCTACTGCCGCGAATATCCCATGGAACGCCACATGCGCGACGCCAAGATCACCCAGATCTATGAAGGCACCAACGAGATCATGCGCCTGGTCATCGCCCGCAACCTGCTGAAGGGCAAGTAGGAAGGGATGAGGGGAGAATCAAGGGGGGAACCTCTTTTCTTTGGGGCCAAAGAAAAGGGGTTCTCCCCTTGACCCACCTCCCCAAAAGAAAGCCGGGGTGGGGTCTGATGGACCTCCGCCGGACTCCGCCCCGGTGGCGGAATCATGCCAGCGAGCGGTAGCCGCAAGTTTCGCCACCACCCCCCCAGCCAAAGGCGCGCAGCGCCTTTGGCGTAGCCTTTTTAGGAGGGAGCTTGGGGCGGGGTCCCCGGGCAGCCCCGCTGGCCGGGGTGAGGAGAGCCCTTTTTGCGCGGCAAAAAGGGCTCCCCCAAACTCTCTTCCCATGAGAAACCAACCATGAACGATGTCGTATACATAGTATTGGACTCCTGCCGGTATGACGCCTGGGAGGCGGCGGCGACGCCCAACCTGGACCGCCTGGGGGTGGTGGAGCGGCGTTGGGCCTATGCCTCCTGGACCTCGCCCTCGCACCAAGTGTTGTTGATGGGCCTGCTGCCGCATGCCAGCCCGGCAGGGGTGCACGCCTCGGAGGTCTACCGGCACGAGCTGCTGGGTTGGCGGGAGCGCCTGGGCGCGCCAGAGCTGGAGTTCGCGGGCTTCCTGCCCCAGCTCAATCTGCCCACCGCCCTGAAACGCCTGGGTTATCGCACCATGGGCCGGGTCAGCCTGCCGGTGTTGAACCAGTACACCGTCTTCGCCACCGGGTTCGATGACTACCGCCTGATGGCCAGCCACGCCGACTTCGCCGGCATGATCGCGGAGATGAACTTCGAGCCCGACCGGCCCAGCTTCTGGTTCCTGAACCTGGGCGAGACCCACTATCCCTACCTGCTCCCACCGGGAGACGCGCCGCACCTGCACGGACTGCACGGGGTGGTCAAGGACCTGGCCGGCGGGACGGGGCCGGCGGTGGTGGGAACGGGGTGTGACCCGGCGGAGATGGCCCGCCTGCGCGCGGCTCAGGTGCGGGCCCTGGAGGTGGTGGATGGACTCATGCCGGCGCTCTACGCCAAGCTGCCGGCCGACGCCTGGGTCATCGTCACCGCAGACCATGGCGAGCTGTTCGGCGAGGACGGCTATTTCGGCCACGGCCCGGTGATGCACCCCAAGGTCTTCGAGGTACCCTTGGTGGAGGGCCGCCGCCCGGCTTAGGCGGCTTACGCCCGCCACGGGTTGTGCTATAAAGAAAGCTGCGGCGCAAGATGCGCCAATCGCGCCCTCGAACCGGAGGTTCTAGCCCCTCATGAGCGCCAGCGCCAGCCCGGAAGACACCGCCCGACTCATCCTGGCCGGGGACGTGCGCGCGGCCGCTCGCCTGATGCGGGCCATCGACGACGGCCTGCCCGGGGCGGCCTCGGTGCTGGCCCTCTTG
>JAIUYB010000550.1 GCA_020216625.1 Desulfarculus sp. | reverse complement strand
GCATGGGCTGGTTTTCCTTTCCCAGACGGCGCCCCAAGAAGGCGGGCGCCGGAAGATCGCAGGCGTCAGTCGCGCTCCCGCCGGGGCGTCTCGGCCGGCGACCATTGGATGTGGTCGGCCAACAGGCTGACCAGGCTGACCGGTTTAAGGCTCCAGGGCTGGCCCCGCACCGGGTCGCGCAGGGCGCAGGTGGTGTGGATCAGGCACTTGGGGCAGGCGGTGACCAGAAGCTCGGCCCCGGTCTCCCGGGCCTGGTTCAACCGCGCCACCTGGATGCGCTTGCTGTAGGCGTCGCAGCCCAGGAAGGCGCTGTTGCCGCAGCAGATGGAGCCCTGGCGGTGGTTGGCCATCTCGGCGAGCTCCAGGCCGGGGATCATGGCCATCAGGTCGCGGGGACCCTGGTAGCGGCCGCTCATGCGCCCCAGGCGGCAGGGGTCCTGGTAGGTGACCCGGCGGGCCAAGGGCCGGAAGGAGATGCCGCCCTTTTTCACCTCGCGCTCCACCAGGTCCAAGAGGAAAGTGACCTTGATCCCGCCGCCCGGCGCCACCCGGGGCAGATGGGTCCCCAGGGCCTGGAAACACTCCGGGCAGGCGGTGACGATCTCCTTGACTCCCCGGTCCCTGAATTCCTGGAGGTTGAGCCGGGCCAGGGCGGCGAAGTTCTCCGCGTCGCCGCTCCATAACAGGTCGTGGCCGCAGCAACGCTCGTTGGCCAGGACCTGGGGCGTGATCTCCAGGAAGTTGAGCAGGCGGATGGCGTCCCGGGCCTGGCCCAGGGTGTCCACCTTGATATTGGCGAAGAAGACGTCGAAATAGGGCGCGCAGCCGGAGAAGAAGGCCACCTCGCTCTGGGGATCGGTCTTGAGTTCGGGGGTCAGCCAGCCCAGGCGGTCCTGGCGCAGATCCGGGGCGGTCATGATCCGCATCCAGGAGTGCAGCGCCCCGTCGTGGGCCTGGTGGCCCATCAGTCCCTGGTCGGTGGCCAGGATGGCGCGCAGCTCGCGGATGAAGCGGGTGAACCGCACGTTCGACGGGCAGCGCTGTTCGCACAGGCCGCAGCTCAGGCACTCCCAGACGGCGTTGTCGATGTAGGCGCGGTCGCCGGGCTGGGTGATGAGCTTCTGGGCCAGCTGGCGGGGAGAGTATTCCCGGCCGCTAAGGAACCGGGGACAAGAGGCGGAGCACTTGCCGCACTCCTGGCAAAGATAGAGCCCGCAGTCCTCGATGAGCCGCTTGATCGCCGGCGCGTTGAGTTCCATCAGGCCACGCGCTCCTGGCGGGGGTTGGCCGGGTTGGGCCCCAGGGCCGCGATGCGCGCCGCGAAGTCGTGGATCACGGCCACGAACTCGTCGCGCTGGTCGGCCTGGAAGGTGCGCTCCACCAGGCGATCCTGGCCGATGCCCAGGTAGCGCAGCAGTTGGCGCACCCGGGCCACGTTGCTGTGGCCCACCTCGGGGCCGGGGCCATAGCGGCAGTCGGAGTCCTCGCACTCCAGCACGATGACGCCATCGGCCCCGTGCTCGAAGGCCCGCAGGATCAGGGCCTGGTTGATGCGGCCGATGCACATCACCCGTATGAGCCGGAAGTTGGGCGGCAGGGCCAGCCCGGCCTGGCCGGCGGCGTTGTAGCAGCAGTAGGGGCTCCAGTTGCAGGCAATGCCCAGGATGTTGACGTCCGCCATCAAAAGGCCTCGCTGGTCAGCCGCGCCGCGGCCATTTCCTCCAACACCCGGTTGGAGAAGTAGGGCACGTCCAGGGCCGTGACCGGGCAGCGGCCCACGCAGCCGCCGCAGCCCACGCAGTTGTGGCGCTGGACCACGGCGGTGTAGCCGCCGGCCGGGTTCTCCTGAAGGCGCACCGCCTCGAAGGGGCAGATCTCCACGCAGCGGCCGCAGCCCCGGCAGCGCTCCGGGTCCACCTCGGGGCTGAGCTGGTGGTCCTGGAGATAGGCCTTGGCGGCGGTGGTGGCCACCTCCCCGGCCAGGGCCGCCCCGGCCTGGTGGGGGTCCACCCGCTGGAGCGTCACTGGCATCACCCGGTAGACGCCCATCTGGGGGGTGTTGAAGAAGGAGAAATCGTAGCGATAAAATTTTTTGAGCCCCGGGGGGCCGGCGTACATGGACAGTTCGATCAGGTTGTCGTCGGTCAGGCAGACCACGTCGGCCTTCCAGGTCCGCCAGCGGCCATCCAGCCTGGCCCGCACCGCGAAGTCGCCCAGGTGGCCGCTGATGCCGCCGATCTCCGCCGCCTCCACCTCGGTGATGCGGGGATCCAGCCCGCCCTCCCGGGGCCGGCTGGCGATGGCCGGGGGCAGCTCGCCGCCGCTGGGCCAGGCCCGGTGCACCAGGCGCACCTCCAGGCCCTGGTGGGCCAGGCTGCGGGCGGCGCTTATACCCACCTGGGAGCCGCCCAGGATCAGCACCCGCTGGCCCATCTCGGTGGCGCCCCGGCGCAGGGCCCCCAGATGGCGGGAGCGCAGCCAGGCCGCCCCCAACTGGGCCCGGGCCCAGGCCACCATCTCCTCCTC
>JAIUYB010000024.1 GCA_020216625.1 Desulfarculus sp. | reverse complement strand
AGGGCCGCCTCCACCGCCATTAGCCCTCCGCCGCAGCCAAAATCCAGGATCCGCTTACCGGCGAGATCGCCCAGCAACTCGATCATGAAAAGATTCTTGACCCGGCTGTAGACCTTGGCCTGTTGGTCCAGGTAGCGGGCCAGGGTCTGGGCCGGGTCCGGCCCGCGCAGCCAATGGTCCGTGGGATAGCGCAACCTGGCCGATGTCAATTCACGACTCCAGCAGCTCCTGGTACAGCTCCAGCCAGGCCGCCCGCTCGGCGGCGGGAGTGAAGCGCCTCATGGCCTCACGCGCCCCCCGTCCCAGACCGGCGGCGGCCTCGGGCTGGTCGGCGATCCAGGCCAGGGCCTCGGCCAGGGCCCGGCTGTCGCCCGCGGGCGCCAAGAGGCCCGACACCCCGGGCTCAATCAGCTCCGGGCAGGCCCCCACCCGGGTGGCCACGCAGGGCAGTCCGCAGGCCATGGCCTCCATCAGGATGTTGGGACACCCCTCGGACATTGACGGCAGCACGAAGGCGTCCAGGCCACGCAACCAATCCAGGACCTGGGAATGATCACAGGGATCGATCAAATCCAGGCGCTGGCCCAAGCCCAGCTCCCGCACCCAGTGCTCGAGCTGGGCCCGCTGACCACGCTTGAAGCCGCCCAGCAGTTGCAGCTCCACCTCCCGCTCCCGGGCCAGCTCGGCCACGGCGGCCAGAAGATAGGGCAACCCCTTGCTGTATTTGAAATATCCAGCGCAGCCCACCCGGAGGCCGCTCCCATCCGGTGGCCGGGGACGCCAGGCGGTCGCCACCGGCTCCACCGAGTTATGGATGATCCTGATCCGGGCGCGAGGGTTGGTCAGGGCCTCGGCGGATCGGGCCATCTCCTGGCTCAGGGCCACCACCTGGTCGGCATGTCGCAGGGCGTGGGTCAGCGGAGCCAGCTTGGCGGGGCTGAAGACAAAGCGGTTGAAGTCATCACCCACCATGGTGACGAGACTGGGGATGCCCGCGCGCCCGGCCAACAATACCGCCACATAACCCACCGGGAAGAGGAAAAAGGCATGCAGGAGCGCGAAACCGTGCTCCTGGTGCAGGCGGGCGAGGGACTCGAACATCATGCGCAGGGTCAGGGTGTGCTCGCAGTCCCAGCTCTGCCGCGCGGCGGGATCGCGCGGCTCGGCCCCGACCTCCAGCCGGTGGACCACCAGGCCGTCTTCCCAGCGGGTGGCGCGGTCGTGGTCCAGGCGTGGCGGTGGGCCGTCCCTGACCACCAGATGAGCGACATGGACCTCCAGCCCTAATCCAGCGACATGGCGCGCCACCCGGGCCGCGGTGCGGGCCAAACCTCCCCGATGCTCGGGTGGGTACTCCGGGGTGACCAAGCAGATCCTGTGTCGCGTCATCATCGTCGATCACCGGCGCGGGTGGCTGGTTCTTCGGCCCGCAAACCTTGCCGCCGAAATATCTTGGCAAATGGCATATCATGATCCGGCGAGCATGGGATAAGGTTTACGTCCGGAGGCGAATCATGGCCAGGTCCGAGGTCCACCCCGCGCACCGATTCCGGCCCTGGCAGGTCTGGCCGGGCTCCTATGACAACCCCGCCGTCCACGAAGACTATCCCCTGCCCCCCCGGCCGGGATTTCGCCTCGACCGCGCCACTCCCATCGCCTCCATGGGCTCCTGCTTTGCCCGCGAGATCAAATCCGTGCTCCTGGAGCGGGGCTACAACTACATCCAGGAGGAAACTCATCACCCCGCCGCCCGTCACGCCAGCGCCGCCTGGGAGCGGCTCTACAACACCTTTTCCATGCGCCAGGTCTTCGACTACACCTTCGGCCCATGGTCGCCCACGCCGCGCTGGTGGATCGCCCCGATCTCGGGGCAGGTCCAAGACCCCTACCGCCGCGTCGTGCTCTACGACAGCCTGGACCAGGCCGAGGAGGACTTCGCCCGGCATCGCCTTTGCTCGCGCCAGGCCCTGACCCGGGCCCGGGTCCTGATCCTCACCCTGGGGCTGACCGAGGTCTGGCAGGATGACGATGGCCACGTCATCTGTCTGCCCAGCGGTCCCTATGTCAACCAGGGCGGGGACCTGAGCCGCTATCGCTTTCGGGTCAGCCGCTATCAGGAAAACCTGGACAACCTGGAGGCGATCCACCGCCTGCTGGTCGTCCATAACCCGGTCTGCCAACTGGTGGTGACGGTCTCCCCGGTCCACCTCTGGGCCACCTTCCGCGACGATCAGGACGTGATCAGCGCCAGCTGCAACTCCAAGTCCACCCTGCGGGCGGTGGCCGACGAGTTCGCCGCCCGCCACGACAACGTCCACTACTTCCCGGCCTACGAAATGGCCACCATCCATCTGCCCGCGCTGCTGGGCCGACCCATCTGGGCCGATGGCCGGGAGAATTTCCATGTCAACCACCAGACCGTGGCCTACATCATGGACCAGTTCCTGCGCCATCACGGCGGCGAATCGCCAGAAAACGAGCGCGCATGATCATCCGGAAAGCTGGCGGAGCCTCGGCGCGCGATCTTGGTCATGCCTGACCAGGCGGATTGCTCCCTGGCGCAATCCGGTTGGCGACCTGGCCGCCAGGCGGGGCGGGCCCCAGGTCAGCTCGTCCCACCCTCCGCCAGGCCGGTCCAGGCGCAGGTGAACCGCCCCCGGCCGATCGCCGGGCAATAGGTGGGCCGCGCCAGGCTCCAGGCGGCCCGGCCACAGAAGCCAGACCAGGGTCAGGGGCAGCGGAGCCGTCAGACGGTGGGACAGGTGGGCGGCGGGGATATCCTGGCCGGCCTTCGCCACCCAACCTCCGAGAGGATCTTGGCATCCCTCCAGCCTTATCAGCTCCGGGCCCTGGCCCGGACCAGGACCCAACAGGCTGCCGACCACGCCCTGGGGACCGTGTAGCCAAGCGGCTAGTCCGTCCTTGGCCACCTCCAGCTCCCCGGGAGCGAACTGCCAGCCAACCTCGACCTGGCGTATTCCCCGTCCGCGAAAATGATCCCGCACCACGAAATATTCTCCCAGACAGCAGACCACCCCTCGGAAAATGACGCCGGCCAGCTCCGATTTGGCCCAGGGCCCCCAGGCGGCCGCGCTGGCGGCTTCCAAGCCTGGGGCCGCCGCGCTGGTCAGGGACACCTGGTCCGAGGCGATCCGCCGACTCCAGGTCATATCCGAGGCCGACCGCGACCAGCCGGCCATCCAGGGCAGGCTGTGGGCCGCCAGCGAGCGATAGTGGGCGGTGAGACCGTGGTTGGTTTCATAGCTGGAGACTCCCGGATCCACCACAAAGGGCCTTCCGCCCAGGGAGACATCCAGGGAGAGGGCGTCGTCGTGGGCGTGGGCGGCCCCGGCCGGACCGGCGCGCAGGAGCAAGCGGTTGCCTCCGGAGGAAGCCCCCACCTCGCCCAGCAGACAAATTCCGGCCCGATGGAAATGGCGACCAGCGCCTCCCGCACCACGTTCTGGCCCATCGCGCCCCTCCTCGGGCGCTCCGCCCTGGCGTCCCGCCGCCTGGGCCAGGTCCAGGACCGCCGCGTAGTCTTGGTCCAGGCCCCAGGAGTCGTTGAGCGCGGGCCAGGCGCCAGCCGGACGTCGCAGGGCCCGCAGGTACTTCAGGCCCAAATCGACACTCCCGGCCACATCCGCGGGCAAGGCCAGGCCGCGCGCGGTCAGGGCCAGATCCACCGTCAGCAGGGCCTCCAGGCAAATGGCCTGATACAGGGGCGAAAGCTCGAAGTGGGCCCCGTCGGACCAAAACTGCCGCCGCGCCTGGACCGACAGCCGCTCCAGGCCAACCCCGGCCCAGGCGGGCGCGTCGCGGAAGCAATCCAGCTCCAGCCCGGCCAGGGCCAGCACCGCGGCCTCCACCAGGGCCCAATTGGTGGGGTGCCCCTGATGATCCATCAGGTGCCAGGCATGCTCCCAGGCGGATCGCAGGAGCAGGTTCAGGTTGGGTCGCCCGAACCCTGGCTGTGCGGCCATGGCTGGCAAGACCCGCAGCCACTCCCACAGCCGCCAGGCGGTGGAAAGGGTCTCCCAGGCCGGCGCGCACCCCCCGCTCGATCGAAGGGGGACCGGATGGCGGGTGATCCAATCGCTGATCGCCGTGACGGCGGCCGCCTCCAGGTTGGCGGCCCGGGTTTGGGCGTGCTCAGCCACCAAGGCGCGCAGGAAGTGATGGCGGTGCAGGAAATGCCGCCACTGCTGATCGCTGGCGTCCCCCGGATCCCAATCGGGCGGGAAGCCCACCTGCCGGCCCATGATCCGGCCCGCCAGGAGGCAATGGCAAGACTCCAGGGGCCAGGGCAAGGGCGGGGGGGTGCGGATGGCGGTCGTGGCTTGGCCCCGGGGCGACCACGTCACCTCCAAACGGCCATTGCCCGGGTTGGCGAGACAATTTCCGGGCGACACGACCCGCCCCAGACCGGCCTCGGTCAGCCTGGGCCCCTCGGGACGGGTCAGGCGAAGACATCGCACCCCTTCCACGACCACGGCCAGGTCACCGCGATGCGGGCTGTCCTTGGGCAGGGCCAGGATGATCTCCAGCGTCGTGGCCCGCGACCAGTCCCAGCTCCGGCCATCGCGGACCAGGGTGTCGACGTGAAATTGGACGCGGCGACCCGAACCAGCCGCCAGCGGCTCCAACACCCCGGAATGATAACAAGCTTGGGGATTGTCACCTTGGGTCGCCTGGGCGAGAAGGCGAATCCCGGTCAGGCAGTCGGCGGCGGAGCGATTGAAAAGGTGGAGATCCAGAGCGTTGGCCCCGGCCAGGCTGCCTCGATCCAGATGAATCGTGATGGTTTTGGGGAACGGAGAGGAGAGGAGAGTGGCGTGCGGAAGGCCGCCGCTAGCACGCCCTGCTGGCCAAAACTGGCCAGTGATGGACCTACGCCAATGCTCCTGGTCGGGGGTGAACTCGCTCTGGGGCAGGTCGGGCGCGATCAATGGCTGTATTCCCCGCACTGGACAGGGCGCGGGCCAGACAAGGCAAACCGGCCGGGCCGGAGCATCCAGCCAGGCCGGTGGTGTGATCTTCCGCCGGCGTTGATCTTCACCGGAACGTGGCCGCGCCCGCCGCGGGGTTGGCCCGGTCCGCCCCGGCCGCCTCGCGAGGTGAGCCCTAGGGTGTCATTCGCCCAAAACCTTGCGCACGGCGGCCATGAAGGCCTCCGGCGCGATGGGCTTTTCCAGAAAGGCCTCGGGGCGGTCCTTGATGAACTGACCCAGGACTTCCTCGGTGGGCTTGTCGGTGGTCAGGGCGCCACCCTCGTGGAACTCCCGCAACGCGGCGAGCTGCTTGAGGAACTCACCCTCGCCGGTGAGGATGATGACCGGTATGTCCTTGTACTTCCAGATCTTGCGCAGCTCGTTGAAAACCTGGATGCCGCTCTTCTTGGGCATGCGCACGTCCAGCACGATCAACCCGGGCATCACTTCCTTGACCCGCTTCAGGCCCTCGTCGCCATCGGCGGCGGAATAGATGCTCCTAAAGCCGTTCTCTTCCAGAATGGTGGTGAGATAGCGGATGTTTTCCTTCTCGTCGTCGACGATCAAGACCTTGGTCTTGGTCATGATTCCTCCCATGATCCCGGGGGTGCGCACCTTCTCGGCTCCGGCCCGCACCAGAGGCCGAATCGCCCAAACGCCCTGGCGCCCCTTCACGCCAGGGAGTGCCCCAACCGCGTCCGCCGCTGCAGAACCAGCTTATCCCCGCCCGTGGGTTAAAGGCAAGGCCAAAGAGGGTATTTGCCCCCGCCAGGGTCCCGGGCGGGCCGGGGAAGCCTTGGCCGACCTCGCGTGGCCATTGACGGGGAAGTTGGCCCTGTGCTACCCATTTTCATATACCGGGAAAGCCCAAACTTTCGTCAAGGGGGATCGGCGTGGACAAGAACCTGGCCCAGGATTTCGCCAGCCTTTACGGCAAGGTCAACACGGACGGCAAGTTGGACCCGTTTTTCCAGAATCCCGAGGTCTTTGGCTATGCCAGCAACGACTTCGCCGCGGTGATGCTGATGTTGAACAAGATGGCCCGCAACCTGCCCACCCCCGCCGCCCAGCGGGCCATGGAGGCCGTGGCCCTGTGCCAGAGGCAGGTGGACGCCGACACCGTTCCCTTGGCGGCGGACCGTCCGGAGTGGGCCCTGATCCACAAGCTCTTGGCCGCCCTGGCGGCCTGCGCCTAGCGAAACCCGGTTCGCCAGCGACCAAACCCATGTCCATCGCCTACCAGATCACCTTGGTGGAGGTGCGCGAGGTTCGGGGCATGGAGGATCAGGCTCTGCGCGGGGGGTCTCGCTGGCGCACCGGCAACCTGGCGTTTCTGGCCCCCGAGGCCGGCGCGGCCCGGCGGTCCGCGGCCGAGGGCTGGGCCCTGGCCACCGACGCCAACGGCCGCCATTTCATCATCTGGCTGGCCGATCACCCGCGAGTCCGCGGACTGGTGATCCAGCCCCTGGACAGCCGCTATTGCTACGAGCTGCACCCGGCCTGAACCGCCCATGCCCAATCGGGCGATGCTTTAGACGGGCAGGAACACCCTGAAGGCGGAGCCTTGTCCGGGGGTGGATTCCACCTCGATGTGGCCGTGGTGCTCGCCGACGATCTTGCGGGTCACGGCCAGACCCAGGCCGGTGCCGCGTGACTCCTTGGTACTGTAGAACTGCCGGAACAAGTTCTTGCGCACCTCGTCGCTCATGCCCGCCCCGTTGTCCTCCACCGCCAGCTCCAGCCAATCCGGATCGCGCCGCACCACCAGCCGCACCAGCGGCTTGACCCCGTCCGGGTAATCCCGCTCCAGGCAGGCGTCCACGGCGTTGCTCAAAAGATTGAGCAGCGCCCGGTGCATGGCGTCGGGATCCAACTCCACCGGCGGTCCGGGCTCCACCTCCACCTCGATCCCCACCCCCTCCAGTTGGGCCATCTGGGAGACCAGTTCCACCACCGAGCGGGCCAACTCCCCGGGATCGGTCGCCTTCAGCTCCGGAGTGCGGTCCCGGCAATAATTGAGCATGTCCAGGCTGAGATTGCCGATGCGGGCGATGGCCTTTTGCACCGATTGCCAGCCCTCCTCCACCAGGCTGGGCCGGTTGGTTTTCAGCCCGGTGTCCAGCAGGTAAGACCCACCCTTGAGCCCGTTGAGGATGTTCTTGATGCAATGGGCCAGGCCGGCCACGGTTTGGCCGATGGCGGCCAGGCGCTCGTTTTCGATCAACTGGTGTTTTAAGCGGTTCTCCTCGGTCACATCCTTGCTGATGCCCACGGTGCCCAGCACCTGGCCTTGGCCGTCGCGCAGTTGGGCCAGGGAGAGGCTGATCTCCACCGGATGGCCATCCTTGGCGATCAGGGTGGCCGGGAAGTTGTTCACCGCGCCGTGACGGCGCACCTCCTCCATCAGCTTGCTCCGCCGCTCCGGCTCCAGCCAGAGGTCGGCGATGTTCAGGCCCTGCACTTCCTCCAGGCTGTAGCCAAGCATGCGCTGGCCGGCGGGGTTGAAGGTCACGATCCGGCCCTTGAGATCGGTGGTGATGATCATGTCCGAGGAGTTGCTCAGCACCGCGCCCATGTAGTCACGGCTCTGGCGAACCTGCTCCTGGAGGGCCTTCTCCTGGGTGACGTCGCGGGCCATGGTGGAGACCGCCGTCATCTGGCCCTTGTCGTCGAAGATGGGATAGCGCACAGTGTGGAAGCGGCGCACCTGGCCCTCCACCCGCATGGTCTCGTCGAAGCAAAGGGTGGTGCGGTGTTGGCGCACCAGGTCGTCCTGGGCGGTCATGGCCTTGGCCAACCCGGGTGGGAAAAGCTCGAAGTCGGTGCGCCCGCGCATGGCCTCGGGAGACAGGCCGCTGAACTGCTGGGTGGCGGGATTCACGTAGAGATAGCGGCCCTGCATGTCCTTGATCACGATGATGTCCTGGGCCGCGTCCATCAACTGGCGGTGCTTCTGCTCGGCCTGGCTCAGCTCGCACTCCAGGCGCACCCGCTGGGTCACATCGCGCACCCCCTCCACCACCTGGGTCACGCGCCCCTCGTCGTCCAGGATCGGGGTGGCGATGACCTCCTCATAGATGGTGCCGCCCTCCGGTCCGGGGCGCAGTTGGATCAGGGACTCGGGACGGCCGGTCTCCAGCACCCGCTGAAAGGGGCACTGCATGTCAATTCCGCCGCAGGGCTGATCCAGGCCGAAACGCACCCGGTGGCAGGGCTGTCCGGCCACCGCCTCCTTGCCCAGACCGGTGGCCCGGCCGAAGGTCTGGTTGACGGTGACGATGCGCATGTCCCGGTCCAGGACCATGATCTGGTCGGGCAGGGAGTCCAGGATGCGGTGGAACCAATCTCGCTCGCGCTTGATGGTCTGTTCGGCCTCGCGCTCCAGTTGAGATTTCTCGATCTCGATCTGCACCAAGTCCCAGAGCAGGCGGGCTCCACGGTGGTCGATGGAGCTGATGTCCAGGGGTTTGGTGCGGATCATCTGCTGACGAACCGCGGTGGAGCCGGTCAGCTCGATCAGCAGATTCAGTCCCGGCAGCTCATAGAGTTTGGTGAAGTCGTCGGTGGTGAAGATGCCCATCAAGCGGGCGCGGACCATGCCCGGGGCCTGGGGGTTGGGGTCGGCCACCCCCAAGACCTCCATGTTCAGCAGGTGCAGACGCTCCCGGCTGAGGATGGTCAGCAGGTTCTCGCAGGCCCTTCCGCCGCCGATGATGGCGGCTTTCAGCGGCAGGTTGGCCTGGGCTCCACGGCTGAGCCCGGCCCCCGCGGCCGCCTGGGACAGGGGCTTGGTTGCTCCGGGGTCAGACAACGCCGGTCCTCCTGGTTAAGAGATGGAAAGCCGAGGCTTGGCCCCATCCTAGCAGGATGTTAAAAAAAGCGTAAACCGCTTTTCGAGCGCCCGGCCCCGCGAACCGGCCCGCTCGGGGAGCGGCGCCCGGGCCCGCTCGCAGTCAACAGAGACCCGGCCGGCGGGTTTTCAATTTTTCACGGGTGGGATTACAGTCATGTGAGGCCCCGCTTTTCATTGTCCTTTGGCAACGAGGGCCTCACAGACGATCAACGCCGCCAGGGTGAGACGGCGGAGAATTCAGAGAGAAGGTTTTGGCTCCATGGCGTACCCTTGATCCCAAGGTTCTGGAAATCATTAAAAAAGCCCAGGACCTGACCGGGATCGACGTCGATGACGCCATCCACCTCATCCGCCTGGACCTCTGCTCGCCGGAGGTCTATGCGGTGATGGGCCTGGCCAACCAGATCAGCCGCCAGAGCTTCGGTGGCAAGGGCGAGCGCCACTTCCACATCGGCCTGAACGTGGAGGGCTGCTCCTATAATTGCCAGTTCTGCTCGCTAACCAAGCAAGCCGGCATTTTCCAAGGCCAGCGGGAATTCAGCCCCGAACAGATCCTGGCCTGGGCCCGGGAGGGCGCTAATCAGGGGGCCGACGCCCTGAACCTGATGACCACCGGCCGCTACCCCTTCGCCAAGCTCCTGGAGGTCGGGGCCTGGCTGAGCCGGGAGGTCACGGTGCCCCTGGTGGCCAACACCCGGGACATCAACCACCAAGAAGGCGAGGCCCTCCTCAAGGCCGGGTTCCAGGGTTTTTATCACGCCGTGCGCCTGGGCGAGGGGCGCGACACCCCCTTCACGATCGACAGCCGGGTGCGGACCATCAAGGTGATCACGGATGTGGGCCTGAAGTGGATGAACTGCGTCGAGCCGGTGGGACCGGAGCATGAGCCGGAGGAGATAGCCCGGTTGATGGTTCTGGCCCGGGAGCTGGGGGCCACCTATTCCGGGGTCATGCGCCGGATAAACTTCCCCGGCTCGCCCCTGGCCAGGCATGGCATGATCAACGAGCTTGAGATGGCGCGCCTGGTGGCGGTCAGCCGCCTGGTGATGGGCGGCGCGGTCCAGGCCCACTGCACCCATGAGCCCAACGCCGCCGCCCTCTTGGCCGGCGCCAATCTGGTCTTCCCCGAGGTGGGCTCCAGCCCCCGCGACGCCGAGGCCGACACCGGTCAGGGCCGGGGCCATGGCCTGGCGGCCTGCGCCGGGCTGCTGCGGGAGATGGGCTGGGAGGTGGACCAGCCCTCCAATTGCTTCGGCGCCGCCCCAACCGCCGGCCGGGAGGTCGGGGCTTGTCCCCGCCACTACGCCACCATCCGGGCCTGAGCCGGCCGATCCCTGGTACGAAGAAAGGCGCTCCCCAAGCAACGGGGTTGGCCAACCACGCCACTCCTGCGGAAACCTGGGCTTGGCGTCGCAATTGCGGTAAAGTCGAAGGAGAAAACCCCCGACCAGCGCATCGCGGGAGCGCGCCTTGTCCGAGCAAGCGCCTGGCAAAATCATGGTGGTGGACGACGAGGAGCTGGCCCTGAAGGCCATGCGCCGAATCTTGGAGAAGGCCGGCCACCAGGTCTCCACCTACGCCAACCCGGTGCGCGCCCTGGAGCGCCTGGAGCAGGAGGAGTACGACCTGCTCCTGGCCGACCTGCTGATGCCGCCCTACATCGACGGTCTGGAGCTGATGGCCAAGGCCCGGCGCATCTGGCCGGTCATCGAGGTGATCATGATCACAGGCTACGCCAGCCTCTCCAGCGCGGTGGAGGCGGTCAAGCAGGGGGCTTTCCACTACCTGGCCAAGCCGGTCAGGCCCGACGAACTTCGCGGCCTGGTGGACCAGGCCCTGGCCCAGCGCCGCACCCGTCAGCAAGCCGCCAGCCCCGGTGGCGGACGACGGGCGGCGGGGCCGGTCTTGCCCTTCATCATCGGCCAGAGTCCGGCCATGCGCCGGGTGCAGGAGATCATCGCCCAGATCGCCCCCACCGACTGCAACGTGCTGGTGCTGGGGGAGTCCGGCACCGGCAAGGAGTTGGTGGCCCGCGCCCTGCACGACCAGAGCAACCGCCGCCAGGGGCCCTTTGTGGCCTTCAACTGCGGGGCCTTCAGCGAGGAGCTGATCGCCAACGAGCTCTTCGGCCATGAGGCCGGGGCCTACACCGGGGCCACCGGCCAGAAGCGGGGGCTTTTGGAGGAGGCCAACCACGGCACCCTGTTCCTGGACGAGATCGGCGAGATGCCGCTGTCGATGCAGGTCAAGCTGTTGCGAGTGTTGCAGGAGCGGGAGATGCTGCGGGTGGGCGGCACCCAGTCCATCGAACTGGACTTGCGGGTGGTGGCGGCCACCGCCGCCGACCTCAAGGCCGCGGTGGCGGCCGGAGCCTTTCGCCAGGACCTTTTCTACCGACTCAACGTGGTCACTCTGGAGCTGCCCCGCCTGGCCCAGCGCCGGGAGGACATCGGCCTGTTGGCCCAACACTTCCTGTCCCGCTCCAGCCGGCGCATGGAGCGCCCAGCCAAGGGACTGAGCCCCCAGGCTTTGGAGCTCTTGCGCGGATACGCCTTCCCGGGCAATGTGCGCGAGTTGGAGAACATCATGGAGCGGGCGGCGGCCCTGGCCCGGGGCGAGGTCATCACCGCCCAGGACCTGCCCCCGGATCTGAGCCAGGTGCGCTTGGCGCCCTTTCCCGAGGCCGAAGCGGCGGTGCCCACCCTGGCCGACCTGGAGCGCGACTACATTCGCCATCTCCTGGAGCGCACCGGCGGCTCCAAGGGTCAAACCGCCCGCCTCCTGGGCATCGACCGCGCCTCTCTCTGGCGCAAGATGAAGCGTTTCGGCCTCAGCTAGGGGTTGCCCCCCGCAACCTGGCGTTCGTTTGCGCAACAATCCGTTCCCCAACCGGGTTTGATCGGCCCCCGCCGGGGCCATCACCGTCCTTGTTGCCCATCGCAACATTCCGTTCCCCGCCTGAATCGCTTTTTGTCTCGTAATACCCTCAAGTTATCATCGGCACAACCTGGCATGCCCCTTGCGCAACCCAAGACCGGCACTCCAGCGAGGTCGAAGGATGTTCAAGCGAGCCCTGGTGGTTTTCGAGAATGAAAGCATCAGCCCCGAGGCGCTGCTCTATGCCCGGGAGCTGGCGCTGCGCATGGATTCGGAGGTCACCCTCCTGATGCTGATCGAGATGGCGTTTCTGGACCAGTCCTGGCTGGGCTCCAAACGCAGCGCCATCAGCCAGATCGAGGAAAGGGTGGGAGCGCTGATGGCCGAACCGCTGAAGCAACTGATGAAGGCCGGGGTGGCGGCGGGCGCCGCCCTGCGGGTGGGCGATCC
>JAIUYB010000549.1 GCA_020216625.1 Desulfarculus sp. | reverse complement strand
TCCAGGTCGTAGCGCACGAAGAGCACGCCTTTTTCGCGGGCCTCTTTGTAAAGCAGCTCGCGCTCGCCGAAGGTGCGCATGTCGCGGTAGAGGATCATCACCCGGCAGTCGGGGTTGTGCTCCTTGAGCCACAGCGCGCTTTCCACCGAGTGGGTGCAGCAGACCTTGGAGCAGTAGGGACGCTCGGGCTCGCGGCTGCCCACGCACTGAATGAAGACCGCGGTGCCCACCTTCTTGGCGTCCAGCTCGCCGGCCATGATGGCCGCGTCCAGCTCCAGGTGGGTCTTGACCGCCGGGTGCTGGCCGTAGAGGTATTCGGTGGGCTTGTATTCGCCGGCGCCGATGGCGATGATCGCCGCCCCGTGCTCCAGGACCTCCTCGCCCCCGGGGCCGGCCAGGGTGGTCTTGAAGTTGCCCACGAAGCCGTCCACCGCCTGGACGCTGGTGTTGAGGTGGGTGGTGATCAGGGGGTTGTCCCGCACCTGGGCGGCCAGGTCCTGGATGTAGCCCTGCACGTCCTCGCCCAAGGCGGTGGTGCGGATCATCCGGGCGTTGCCGCCCAAGGTGTTGTCGCGCTCCACCAGGTGGCAGGAGAAGCCCTGGCGGGCCAGCTCCAGGGCCGCGTTCATGCCGGCGATGCCGCCGCCGATGACCATGGCCCCGGGATTGACCGTCAGCTGCACCTCCTGCAGGGGTTGCAGCAGGCTGGCCTTGGCCACCGCCATGCGCACCAGGTCCTTGGCCTTCTCGGTGGCCATCTCCGGCTCGCCGGAGTGGACCCATGAGTCCTGGTTGCGGATGTTGGCCATGTCAAACAGGTACTTGTTCAGCCCGGCGCTGACCAGGGTCTCCTGGAACAAGGGCTCGTGGGTGCGCGGGGTGCAGGCCGCCACCACCACCCGGTTCAGGCCGTGCTCCTTGACCACCTGGGCCATCTTGTCCTGGGTGTCCTGGGAGCAGGTGAACAGGTTGTTCTCCACGTACTCCACGAAAGGCAGCTTGGCGGCGTAGTCCGCCACCGCCTTGACGTCCACCACCCCGGCGATGTTGATGCCGCAGGAGCAGACGAACACGCCGATCTTGGGGGTCTCGCCCCGCACGTCCACCGCCTTGGGGGTCTCCTTGACCTGGGCCAGGGAGCCCCGGGCGCTGCTGAGTTTGCCGGCCGCCGCGCAGGCCGCGGCCGAGGCCTCCACCACCGACAGCGGGATGTCCTTGGGCCCGGCCAAGGCGCCGCAGGCGTAGATGCCCGGGCGGCTGCTGGCCACCGGGGTGAAGGAGCCGGTCTTGAGGAAGCGGCTGGCCTTGAGCTCGATACCCAGGTTCCTGGCCAGCTCCACGGTGCTGTCGGAGATCTCCATGCCCTGGGAGAGCACCACCATGTCGAAGACTTCCTCGCGGGCCTGGCCGTCCTCGGTGGCGTACTCGATGGTCAGGGACTTGTCCTCCAGCTCGCCGATGGAGTGGATGCGGCTGCGGATGAAGCGCACGCCCGAGGCCTTGGCGTTTTCGAGATAGCGCTCGAAGTCCTTGCCGAAGGTGCGCATGTCCATGTAGAAGATGGCCGCGTCCAGCCCGTGGTGGCTGTGCTCCTTGGCGATGGCCGCCTCCTTGATGGCGTACATGCAGCAGACGCTGGAGCAGTAGGCGTGGTCGCAGGCGTGCACGTCGCGGGAGCCCACGCACTGGATCCAGGCGATCTTCTTGGGCTCCTTCTCATCGCTGGGCCGCACCAGGTGGCCCATCCAGGGGCCGCTGGCGGCCAGGATGCGCTCGAACTCCAGGGCGGTGACCACGTTGGTGAACTGGCTGTACTGGTATTGGATGTACACCGAGGGGTCGAAGGCCTTGAAGCCCGCGGACAGGATCACCGAGCCGACCTTGATGTCGCGGATGACTTCCTTGTCCTCGTAGTTCACGGCGCCGGTGGGGCACTGCTTCTCGCAGTTGCCGCACTTGCCCTTGGTCATCTTCAGGCAGTTGACGGGATCGATGCCGTACTTGAGGGGAACCGCCTGGGCGTAGCGCACATAGATGGCCTTGCGGGTGTCCAGGCCCTCGTTGTACTCGTTGGCGACCTTCTTGGGGCACTTGCCGGTGCAGGCCCCGCAGGCGATGCACTTGTTGAGGTCCACGTAACGCGGGTGGCTGATCACCTTGGCGGTGAAGTCGCCCTCCTCACCCGCGATATCCACCACCTCGGAGAGCGTGAGGAGCTCGATATTGATATGCCGGCCGACCTCGACCAGTTTGGGGGAGATGATTCACATGGCGCAGTCATTGGTGGGGAAGGTCTTGTCCAATTGGGACATGACCCCACCAATGGCAGGCCCTTTTTCCACCAAATAGACGTAGTAGCCGGAGTTGGCCAGGTCGAGGGCGGCCTGCATCCCGGCGATGCCGCCCCCCACCACCATCACCGCTCCCGTGACGTTTCTGCCTGCACTCATGGGCGCTCCCTCGCGCTTGGGGTGGATTGGATGGGTTATACCTATCATTTAGGGGGATAAAAAGCCCCGCCGTCTTTC
>JAIUYB010000023.1 GCA_020216625.1 Desulfarculus sp. | reverse complement strand
CCTCCATGTCTTCCAGACTGCGCAGTTCGGCGGTTGTGGCGGAAGCCTCCTGGCGCAGGTAGGGGGGCAGGTCCTCGGGCCGCACCTCGGGGCCGTCGCTCAGGGCCACGGCCTGGGCCACGATGTTGCCCAGCTCGCGCACGTTGCCCGGAAAGTCATGGGCCTCCAGCACCGCCCGGGCCGCGCGCGAGAAGGTCAAGGGTCCTTTCTGGTAGGCCTGGCAATACTCCTGCAGAAAATGCTCCAGCAGCAGGTGCAGGTCGCCCTCGCGGTCTTTCAGGCGCGGCAGGGGGATGGTGACCACGTTGAGCCGGAAATAGAGGTCCTCGCGAAAGCGGCCCTGGCGCACCAGGTCGCGGGTGTCGCGGTTGGAGGCGGCCAGCACCCGCAGGTCCAGGCGGATGGGACGGGTGCCGCCCACCCGGTAGAGCTGGCCCTCCTGCAGGACCCGCAGGAGCTTGACCTGCATGTCCGGTGACATTTCGGTGACCTCGTCCAGGAGCAGGGTGCCCTGATCGGCCGCCTCCAGCAGGCCCCGCTTGGCCCGGAAGGCCCCGGTGAAGGCCCCCTTCTCGTGGCCGAAGAGCTCGTTGGCGATCAAGCCATCGCTGAACCCGCCGCAATTGAAACTGACCAGGGGCCCTTGGGCCCGGGGGCTGAGGCGGTGGATGGCCCGGGCCACCAGCTCCTTGCCGGTGCCGCTCTCGCCCTCGATGATCACCGAGCAGTCCAGGGGCGCGACTTTCTCCACCAGGCGAAAAACCTGGGCCATCTGGGGGCTGGCCCCGATGATGCCCTCCATGCCCGCCTTCTGGCGCAGGACCGCGCGCAGTTCCTCGGTCTCCTGGCGCAGGCGGATCTTCTCGGTCACCTGTCCCACCAGGCTGCGAAACTCCTCCAGGCGGAAAGGCTTGGTCAGAAAATGAAACGCCCCAGCCTTGATGGCCTGGATGGCGGTCTCGATGGAGCCGTGACCGGTGATGACCACCACCTCCACCTCGGGGCGTCCGGCCTTGACCCGCTTGAGGATCTCCATGCCGTCCATGCCCGGCAGCTTGAGATCGGTGACCAACAGGTCCGGCGCGCTCTTGCCGAAATCGCGCAGGAAGTTCTCGCCTTCGCTGAATCGGCTCACCCGGTGCCCCAGCTCGATCAGGCAGGCCTCCAGACGGTCGGCGGTGGTGGGGTCGTCCTCCACCACCGCGATGGCCAGGTCCGGCCTAGGCATGGCCCACCAGCTCCCGCAGCGGCAGCAGCACGGTGAAGGTGGTGCCCTTGCCCAGCTTGCTGGCCACCTGGATCTGGCCGCCGTGCTTTTTGATCACCCCATAGCTGACCGACAGACCCAGGCCGGTGCCCTTGCCCACTTCCTTGGTGGTGAAAAATGGGTCGAAGATGGCCGAGAGGTTCTCCTCGGGGATGCCCTGGCCGGTGTCCTGGACCTGGACCTCCAACTCGCGCTCGTTGGCCTGCCGGGCGCTGATGGTCAGATCGCCACCCTGGGGCATGGCCTGGATGGCGTTGACGATCAGGTTGAGGAAGACCTGCTGCAACCCCTGACGGTTGCCCACGATGCGCGGCAGGTCGGGGGCGATCCGCTCATGGACCTTGACCTTGGACAAAGCCACCTGGTTGCCCACCAGGCTGATGGTCTCCCGCAGCGTCTGGGCCAGGTCCAGCTCCTTGAACACCGCGGTCTCGGCCCGGGAGAAATCCAGCAGGTTCTTGACGATCTGGCTGGAGCGCAGGGCCTGCTTCAAGATATCGTCCAACAGGACTTGGCGCCTCTCCTGGCTGAGGTTGCGCCCCTCCACCAGGGTGTCGATGGTCAGGATGATGTTGTTGATGGGGTTGTTCAGCTCGTGGGCGATGCCCGAGACCAGGGTGCCCAGGCTGGCGATCTTGCGCGAATGGACGATCTGTTCCTGGGTGGTTTCCAGCTCCCGGGCCATGCGGTTGAAAGCCCGCACCAGGCGGTCGACCTGGCTCTCCTCCTTTTCGGCCTGTGGGATGGGGCTGAAGTCGCCATGGGCGATCTTCTCGGTGGCCTTCTCCAGGTTGACCAGGGGCTTGATGACCTTGGTGCGTATCAGGGAGGCCGCGGCCACAAAAAGCACCAGCATGGCTCCCATGGAGATCAGGGGCAAGAGCGAGGCGTTGACGGCCGCCCGCGCCACCCGCCGCCTCTCCGTGCGCAGCAGGTTCTCCGGCAAATCCACCAGGCTCTTGCCCACGGCCCGGATGCGGTTGGCGGCCTCCTGGTCGTGGGCATCGGCCCGCAACCTGGCCAGGGTCTGTTGATATTCGTCTAGGAACTTGGCGATGGACCGATAGCCGACGACATTGGGCGCGGCCGATTGGTGTTTTTGCAACAACTCGCCCAGGGTGGCCTGGGCCCGCTGAAAATAGAGCATGCCCTGTTCGCTGCTCTCCTGATCCTGATACAGCAGATAATTCTTCTCGTAGCGCCGCATTTCCAGGATGGTGTTGTAGAGGTCCTCGGTCAACTCCAGGGCGGCGACCCGGGAATTCATATGGGCGGTCTCGTAGTAGACCAGCAGGATGTTGGCCAATAGGGCCAAGGCGCCGATCACCATGACCAGGGTGAACTTGCCTCTCAGGTCCAGACGCATGGGCTGTCGCTCGGCCAGGGGTTGCGGGGCGGAGGGAAGCGGTCCGGGGGATGGTGGCGATGGGCGGCCCCCAGGCCTGGCCTCCGACGCACTATAGTAGCACAGAGCGGATTTCGCCAACCAGGCGTGGGACCGGGGATCAGGCGGCGACGGCCAAGCGGTTCTTACCGGAGCGCTTGGCCTGGTAGAGGGCCTGATCGGCCCGGCGGATGAAATCCTCGACGGTCTCGCCGGGTTGAAACTGGGCCAGCCCCAGGCTGATGGTCTTTTGCACCGCCTGGCCGGCCGGGATGAAGGCGATCTGGCCGAAACGCTGCCGGATGCGCTCGGCGATGGCCTGGGCCTGCTCCAGCCCCACCCCGGGCAGGATCACCGCGAACTCCTCCCCGCCCCAGCGGCAGGGCAGGTCAGCCTCACGCACGCTTTCGGTCATCACCCGGGCCAGGCCCCGCAACACCAGATCGCCTTGGTCATGGCCGTGGCTGTCGTTGAAGCTTTTGAAGTCATCTATATCGATGAACAACAAGCACGGTGGTTGGGCCGGGGCAACCCAATCGGACAGGATCCGGTCCAGGTTTAGGCTGAAATAGCGCTTGTTGTAGAGGCCGGTCAGGGCGTCGGTGTAGCTTAGCTCCTTGAAACGGCGTTCGCTCTGGGACAGGACGTCCCGTTCCTGTTGCAGGGTGCGGATGCGCGCGGCCAGGGCCAGGGAGAGCAGGATGGACTCCAGGGCGGTGCCGATGATCAGGGCGTTGCGGGCCCAATATTGTCCCCGTAGGGGTCCGACCTCCTGCAGGGCGAAGATGGTCATGGCCGCCGCCAGGGTCCCCCAGGCCACCAGGAAATAGCGCGCGGCCGCGAATCCCCGCCGATAGCTGGCGATGCCGGCCCCCAGGGCCAGCCAGGGCGAGAAGATGCCGCTGGCCACCGTGAGCCAGCGCCCGATCCAGGCTTGATCGAACAGGCCCGCCACCATGATCACCAGGCCATAGTAGGAGCCGAGCCTGAGCAGCCGATCCACCAGGGGAGCCAGGCGGTGGGTGTTCAAGACCCCGCGCATGAAGAGATAGGCAAAGGTCGTGAACAGGCCCATGCTGGTCCAGAACAGGCGGGTGAAGCCCTGGTCGCCCAGGTCCAGGATGGCCGCGATCTGGCCATGCAGCATGACCATGGACAGCAGGGCGAAGAACATGTAGCCCACGTAGTGGAAATAGACCCGGTCGCGCAGGGAGGCGGCGATGAACAGGTTGAACAGGATCATGCTGGAGAGCACGCCGAAGCAGATCCCGTAGAGGTAGTCCTCCTTGGCCGTGTGGGTGATGAAGGCCGGCAGGCTCCAGACCTGGAACCGGATGGGGTTGAGGCCGCGGGTCTCCAGCCGCAGATAGCAGGTAGCCGGCCCCTGGTCCAACCGGGGCAGTTGGAATACGAAAGCGCGGTTGGTCAGCTCACGGTTGACGAAGGGAAGATAAAGCCCGGCCCGGATGGTTTCCCAGCCTTGGGTCCCGGGCCGGTGGAGGTCGATCTTGCCCAGGAAAATATAGTCCGTGGCCAGCAGCCAGGTGCCGGCGGCGGCCGGAATTTCTGGCGGCGCCCACAGCGTGAAACGCAGCCAGTATTCCCTCAATTCATCGGATGGCAAGTTCAGGCTGGGGGTGGTCACTGGCCGGAAGCGCCCCCGCCACGGCTCGGAGCGCACCTGCTCGAGGCTCAGGCCTTCCGGCGGGGAGGCCAGGATCTCCAGATGGGTGGTCAGGTCGTAAAAAGGCTCCGCACCCAGAACGAGGGTCCCCGCTCCCTGATCGCCCCGCGCCAGGCCAGCCAGGGCCAACCAAAGCAGCAGGGCCGGGAGCGAGAGCCGAATGAATCGGATAGACATCGCTGGTCTTTCGCTTCCGGGGGCCTCTATTAATTAATCCCCGCTCTTGCTCCCCCCACTGGGGGCAAAGTTAGCCCGAAGGGATGAGGCTTGGCAAGCGATGATGCCTTTTCAGACGCGTTGTGGCGGCAAAAAGGTGACCAGTCACTGGTCGGAAGAGAAGACCGTGTGAGCCAGGCCCTCGGCCTGGACCCGGGCCACCAGGCGCGCCGGGCAATTGACCAGGATGGCCTGGCGGGCCAGGCGCCAAGCCGGCAGGTCCTTGCGGTGGTTGCCGGCGTAGTCAAAGCCGCGCTCCCCGAAGCGGGTCACCAGGGCCGCGGCCTTGCGGGTGGAGGTCAGGTTGATCCGGCCGTCGCTGGCGAAAACCTCCTGGAAGATGCCGAGATGATCGGCCACCCGCTGGGCCACCTTCTGATCGCTGCCGGTGGCCAGCACCAGCAGCCGGCCGCCCCGCCGCTCTTGACGCAGGAATTCCAAGAACGGCAGATGGTAGCGCAACCGGGACGGATCCAGCTCCACCCGGCGGGCCATCTCCCGCTTGGCAAAGGCCCGGCCGCGCCAGAGCCACAGGGGCAGGCCCAGCATCTGCCAAGGGTGGTCCCGCCACAATAGGCCCATGCAGATGCCGGTGGTGTCGTCCAGGACCAGGGTGCCATCCAGGTCCACGGCCAGGGGAGGGGCGGCGGGCATGGTTCTTCCAAACTCAAGGGGTGGGGCCGGGGCGCGGGCTTATTTTACCCGCGTTCCGACCCGGGCCAAGGCCAAAATACCGATCCGGCGTCGATCCGGTGAGCCAGGCCAGGGAAAAGGGCGGTTTTCCGGACCAGGTCCGATTTTTTCCTCAAGTCGGGTCCCGCGCCAGCCGACAAGGTTTTCAACCAGGACTTCGGTCAGGAGACCATCATGGACTCGAGCATATACCTCATCTGCCTGGCTGGACTAGCGGCGGCCCTTGGTCTGATCATGGGCCGCCGGCCGCGTTTCCAGCGCCAGCGGGCAACCTCGTCCCCAGTCCAAGGCCGCGTTCCCCCCCTGGCGAGAGGGGGTCCGCGGTAGCGAGGGCAGCCGTATGGGCCCCTGTCCGGTCCTCCCCACCGGGAGCGGAACCGCAGCCCGGTGCCGCGTATAGGAGGGGACCTGCCGGCCTCGGGGGAGCACCCGTCAGCCGGGCCCGACGCGCCCAGCGCCCTCCCCGCCCGACGCCACCCAGGCGTTCGGGCGGGATTTTTTTATCGGTGGCTTGTGAAAATCAGGCGGCGGGAATGATCAGGCGAAATTCGCTGCCCCGCCCAGGCTGGCTGTCCACCTCCAGCGAGCCGCCATGGGCCTGGACGATGTGCTTGACGATGGCCAGGCCCAGGCCGGTGCCGCCCATCTCGCGGGAGCGGTCCTTGTCCACCCGGTAGAAGCGTTCGAAGAGCCGGGGCAGGTGCTGGGGGTCGATGCCCGGGCCGGTGTCGCTGACCGCGATCACGCTCCCGCCCTCTCCAGCCCTGAAGCTTAGGCCGACCTTGCCTCCCGGCTGGGTGTATTTGATGGCGTTGTCCATCAGGTTCAGCACCGCCTGCTCCAGTTGACGGCGGTCGCCCCAGAGCTTGAGTCCCTCCCGGGGCAGGCTGCGGGTCAGCTCCAGGCCCTTTTCCGCGGCCAGGTCGCTGAAGGTGGCCAGCACCGCGTCGGCCAGCTCGGCCGCGTCCACCGCGTCCTTTTTGGGCGGGGCCTGGCCGCTTTCCAGCCGCGCCAGGTCCAGGAGATCTTCCACCAGGCGTTGCAGGCGCTGGGTGTGTCGCTCGATCATCTCCACGAAGTGCTTGGCGTAATGCGGGCTCTCCAGGGCCCCGTCCAACAGGGTCTCGGCCGAGCCCCGAATGGCGGTCAGCGGGGTGCGTAGTTCGTGGCTGACGTTGGCCACGAAGTCCCGACGCATCTTCTCCACCCGCTTGCGCTCGCTGATGTCGTGGAACACCGCCACCGCGCCGCCGGCCTGGGGGCCGTCCCCGGCCAGGCGGGCCACGTGGACCTCCAGGTGGCGGGGATTGGAACCCAAGGTGCGGATCTCGCGCGACTGGTAGGGCTGGCCGGCCAACACAGCGCCCACCGCGTCTTGCAGGTCGGGATTGCGCACCATCTCCGAGGAGGTCAGCCCCACTGGATCGCGGGTCAGGTCCAACAGGCGCATCAGGGCCTGGTTTACCAACAGGATGCGGCCCTCGGGGTCCACCAGCATCACCCCCTCCATCATGGCGCTCAGGATGCCATCCTGGCGGTCATGGGCGGCGGTGATGTCCTCGATCTTCTGCTGGAGGGTGTCGGCCATGCGGTCGAAGGCCCGGCCCAGATCACCCACCTCATGGCGAGGATAGCGCCGCACCCGGGGGCTGAGGTCGCCGGAGGCGATGATCTGGGCGGTGCGGGTCAGGTCCTTCAATGGCCGGCTGATGCCCCGGGCCATGAAGAAGGCCACCCCCACCGACAACAGCACCCCCAGCAGCATGGCTCCCAGCACCAGGCGGCGCACGCCAGTCAAGGTGCGGTTAAGCTCGGAAAGCGGCAGGGCCAGACGCACCACCAAGCCGGGTCGACTGGGATCGCCCACCAGGCCGGCCACGTAGAGCAGGTCCACCCCCAGAGTGGAGCTGTAGCGGATGCTGCTGCCCTGGCCGGAAGTCATGGCGGCCACGACCTCCGGCCGCCGGGCATGGTTTTCCAGGCGCTCCAAGTCGGCCCGGCCCACCTCTGAATCGCCCACCACCAGGCCCTGGGGGGTGATCAAGGTGATGCGCAGGCCCAGCTTGCGCCCCAGATCCTCGGCCAGGTTCTCGCTGGCGTCCAGGCCCTGGCTGGGCCGCCAGCGGTCGGACACCAAGTCCACGGCCAGGGTGAGCTGCTTTTCCAGGCCGCCTTGAACCTGGGAGAGAATGCGTTCGCCCAGGGAGCGCTCCAGAAGCACGGCCACGAACAGGAGGGTGCAGAGCACCACCGCCAGGCCGCCAATGAGCACCCGGGTCTGGAAGGACAGCCGTGGCTTCATTCGCCGCTCCGGTACCGGTAACCGATGCCGCGGATGGTCTCGATGGCCTCGCTGAGCTTGCCCAGCTTTTTACGCAAGCGGCGGACATGGGTGTCCACGGTGCGGGCGTAACCCTCGTAGGCGTAGCCCCAGACCCGCTCCAGCAGCACCTCGCGGGTCTGGACCTTGCCGGCGTGGCTGGCTAGATGGTGCAGGAGGCGAAACTCGGTGGCGGTCAGGTCCACCACCTCGCCCTCGACCTCCACCAAGTGCCGCTCGGGGTCGATGACCAAGCCGTCCATTCGCAAATGGCCGCCGCCCGCCTCCGGCTCGGCGCTGCGGCGCAGAATGGCCTGGATGCGCAGCGAGAGTTCGCGGGGGCTGAAAGGTTTGGTCAGGTAGTCGTCGGCGCCGATCTCGAAGCCGATGATGCGGTCGGTCTCCTCGGCCAGGGCGGTGAGCATCAGGATGGGGATGGCCCGGGTGGACTCGCCCTGTTTCAGGCGGCGGCAGACCTCCTTGCCGTCCAGGCCCGGCAGCATCAGGTCCAGCACCACCAAGTCCGGCTTCTCGGACTGGGCCAGGCGCAGTCCCTCCAGCCCATCCCCGGCCTTGAGCACGCGGTATCCGGATTGGCGCAGGTTGAACTCCACCAAGTCCTGAATATCGCGCTCGTCCTCCACCACCAACACCGTCGGTTTGCCCATCTGGTCTCTCCTCGCTTGGCCGGAGCCTTTGGGCGGAATCTTAACCGGAGCGGGCGGGCTTTCCCAGGCGAAACCAGCGGTTTACACCCGGAGTTGTGTTGCATTTTGGTTACAACGCTTCTCCTGTCGGTCTCAACCGCCCAACCCCAGCAGGGACAGCGCCCAAAAGGCCACCGCCGCCATGGCGGCGGAGGCTGGAATCGTTAGCACCCAGGCGATGACCAGGTTGCCGGCCACCCGCCAACGCACCGCGCTGAAGCGCTTGGAGGCGCCCACCCCCATGATGGAGGTGGAGATGATGTGGGTGGTGCTGATGGGCGCGCCGAAATGGGAGGAGCCGGCGATGACCAGGGCGGCCGAGGTCTCGGCCGCGAAGCCGTGGAAAGGCTCCAATTTGAAGATGTTGTGCCCCATGGTCTGGATGACCTTCCACCCGCCCACCGCGGTGCCCAGGCCCATCACCATCGCGCAGAGCAGCTTGACCCACAACGGCACCACCATGGCCGGTATCCAGTGGGAGATGAAAAGCGCCAGGGTGATGATGCCCATGGTCTTCTGGGCGTCGTTCATGCCATGGCTCAGGGCCATGGCCCCGGAGGAGACCAATTGCAGCTTGCGGAACAGGTGGTTGGACTTTTCCCAGGCGCTGTCGCGGAAAGCCCAGGCCAGGCCCACCAACAGGAGGTACCCCCCCAAAAAGCCGAAGATGGGCGACAGGACCAGTGGGACCAGCACCTTGGCCGCGATGGAGCTGAAATTCAGGGTTTCCGGGCCACCGAAGGTCAGGCCCGCCCCAATCAGTCCCCCGATCAGGGCGTGGGAGGCCGAGATGGGCCAGCCATAGTGGGTGGCCAGTCCGTTCCAGGTCGCCGCGCCCACCACCGCCGCCAGGACCAAGAGCTGGGAGCCCATGATCATCTCGGGGTTGATGATGCCCTTGCCCATGGTCTCGGCCACCTCGGTGCCCAATAAAGCTCCCAGCATGTTCAGGCTCGCGGCCATCAACACCGCTTGGCGGGGGGAGAGGACCTTGGTGGAGACCACGGTGGCGATGGCGTTGGCGCAGTCGTTGGCGCCATTGGTGTAGTCGAAGGCCAGGGCCACCAGCAGGATGAGGATCAGCAGCAGGGAGACCTCAGGCATTTTTCACGAACACCCCTTCCAAGAGCTCGGCCAGGGTCTCGCTGCGGTTGATGGCCCTCTCCAGCCGGTCGTAGATGCGCGACCAGCGGATGATGGTCAACAGCTCCTGCGAGCCCAGCTCCCGGGGGGAGTACATGGCGGTCAGGGCCTCCATCAGCACCAGATCCGCCTCCCGCTTGGCCTCCTCGATGGCCTCCAGCTCCGCCTCCAGGTTGCGTTGCTTCTTGCCCAGCTTGGCCATCATGATGGCCGCCTGGTCCAGCATGTCGAACAGGTGCCTGGTCAGCGCCCGCGCGCCCTTGGGCACGTCGCCCTGGCTGTACTCGCCCATGCGCAGGGACACCTGCTTGATCAGGGTCAGGACCTTCATCATGGCCTTGTTCAGTTCGTGGATGTCCTCGCGGTCGATGGGGGTGATGAAGGTGGCGGCCAGTTGGCGGGAGATGTCCTGGGAAAGGTTGGAGCCCTCGTTCTCCAGGTCCATGATCTGGATGATCTGCTCGCGCAAGTCACCGGGCTGGTTGCACATGTCGCGCAGAACCAGGGCCGCGGCCCGGATCTTGCCGATCAGGTCGATGAACATTTCCTCGAACTTGACGGTTTTGGGGAAAAGGCTGAAACCCATTTACCACTCCCAGGCCGGCCCCGCCGGGGGGGGAGGACGGACCCAGTCTCGTTGGCGTTTTCATTTTTGACCCCGGCGGCGTCCTACCCGAGCGCCACCCTTGGGCCAAATTTTAACCCATTCGTCACGTCGCTGTAATATACCTTTAACCCGGTCGTTACAACCCCGGACGGCTTGTCCTTCCCTCAGTCCAGGGTGTATACAGGCCAACCATGAATCATCTTCAACCCATCGCGCCACCGTCCCGCGCCAGCCTGTTCGTCACCTGCCTGGCCGACGCCCTGCTGCACCCGGTGGCCCGGGCCGCCCGGCAGGTCCTGCGCGCCCAGGGCGTGACCGTGGACCTGCCCCCGGACCAGGTCTGCTGCGGCAACGCCCTGCATAAAACCGGCCGGACCGGGGCGGCGGCGCGGGTGGGGGCGGCCTGGGTCCGGGCCTTCGCCCAAAGCGGCGACATCGTCTCGCCCTCGGGCTCCTGCGTGGCCCACTTGCGGCACAACCTTTCGGAATTGCTGACCTCACGACCCGAAATGGCTCATCTGGCCCCTCAGGCCGAGGCGCTGGTTCGGCGAACCTACGAGCTGACCGAGTACCTGCATCAGCGTTTGGGCCTGACCCGCCTGGCCGGGGCCCGGGCGCCCTCCCGGCCCTGGGTCTACCATCCCTCCTGCGGCCTGCACCGCGCCCTGGGCCAGGACCAAGCCCCTTACGCCTTGCTGGACGCCCTGCCCGGCCGGCCCCGCCTGGAGCTGCCCCGGGCGGAGCGCTGCTGCGGGTTCGGCGGCCCCTTCAGCGTTAGCCATCACGAGCTCTCCGGCGCGCTGCTGGGCGACAAGTTGGCCGCGGCGGCCGAGGCCGGGGCCCAGGTCCTGGTGGTGGGCGACGTGGGCTGTCTGCTGCACCTGGCCGCTGGAGCGCGGGCGCGGAAGCTTGGCATCGAAGTGGTGCATATCACTCAGTTGCTGGCCGGGGAGGTGGCCTGATGGCCCGGGTCCGTCCCTGCGCCGACGACCGCCAGCGCCAGGCCCTGGAGGGTTTCACCGCCCGCCTGCGCGAGATGCACGCCCGGGGCCTGGCCGATACCGGCCTCTGGGAGCATCTGCGCGCCCGCGTCCGCGACGCCAAGCTGACCTATCTGGCCAACCCCGCGCCATGGCTGGACCTTCTGGCCGAGCGCCTGGAAGCGCGGGGAGCGCGGGTGCATTTCGCGGCCGACGCGGCCGAGGCCCGGGGCATCGTCCTGGGCATCCTGGCGGCCGCCGGAGCCCGCAAGGTGGTCAAGGGCAAGTCCATGACCTGCGAGGAGATCGCCCTCAACCCGGCCCTGGAGGCGGCCGGGGTGGAGGTCAGCGAGACCGACCTGGGCGAGTTCATCATCCAGTTGGCCGGGGAGCCGCCCTTCCACATCCTGGGGCCGGCCATGCACCGTGATCGGGGGCAGGTGGCCGATCTTTTTGCCGAAAATCTGGGCCAACGGGTGCCGGCCGAGCCCGAGGCCCTCACCAAGCTGGCCCGGGCCACCCTGCGCCAGCGCTTCCTGGCCGCCGACGCCGGCATCAGCGGGGTCAACTTCGCCGCCTGTCGGGAAGGCGCGTTGGCCGTCGTGACCAACGAGGGCAACGGACGCTATGTCACCGGCCTGCCGCCTCTGCATATCGCGGTGATGGGCCTGGAAAAGCCGCTGCCGACCCTGGCCGACCTGGGCGCGGCCCTGGAGCTGTTGACCCGGGCCGCCATCGGCGCGCCCTTGTCCGCCTATTCCTCCTGGCTGGCCGCGCCGGCCGGGCTGAGCGGGGCCGGCGGCCCGCGCCAGTTGCACCTGGTGGTGGTGGACAACGGCCGCTCCCGCATTTTAGGAGGCAAGTTCTGGGAAATCCTGCTCTGCCTGCGCTGCTCCTCCTGCTTGAACTTCTGCCCGGTCTACGGTCTGGCCGGCGGGCACGCCTACGGCTCGGTCTATCCCGGTCCCATGGGTAGCGTGCTCTCCCGCCTGTTGGACGATCTGGCCCCGGCGCTGGACTTGGCCCACGCCTCCACCCTCTGCGGCCTCTGCCGCCAGGAATGCCCCCTGGGCATCGACCTGCCCGGCCTGCTCCTGGGTCTGCGCCAGGCCGGGGCCGAGGCCACGCCTGGCGCAGACCCAGGAGCAGGCCGGGCAGGGAAAGAGTGTA
>JAIUYB010000022.1 GCA_020216625.1 Desulfarculus sp. | reverse complement strand
CCGGTGGAAACCTGGGGGATGCCGTAGGCATCGATGAGCATCTTGGCCTGGGTGCCTTTACCTGCCCCCGGAGGGCCCAGCAGAATGATGTTCATTACCTCACCTCGCTCCCGTCGTATTGCGGTTGGCTTGGCGCCCCTCCCCCGCGGAGAGGTCCCTGAGCGCGCGGCGTCCCCTAGCCGTTGCGCCCCTTCATCACGCCCTTCTTCATGAAGCCTTCGTAGTGGCGCTGCATCAGGTGGCTTTCGATCTGGCTCATGGTGTCCATGGCCACGCCGACCACGATCAGCAGAGCCGTGCCACCGAAGTAGAAGGGCACGTTGAATTGTCCGATCAGCACCGTGGGCAGCACGCAGACCGCCGCCAGGTAGGTGGCTCCGCCCAGGGTGATGCGGGTCAGCACCCGGTCGATGTAGTCGGCCGTGCGCTTGCCCGGCCGGATGCCGGGAATGAACCCGCCGTACTTCTTCATGTTTTCGGCCACGTCCACCGGGTTGAA
Organism: Desulfarculus sp.; assembly: GCA_020216625.1. Classification (GTDB taxonomy): domain Bacteria; phylum Desulfobacterota; class Desulfarculia; order Desulfarculales; family Desulfarculaceae; genus JACRDC01. The sequence continues at coordinate 11,672 of JAIUYB010000022.1, read as the reverse complement.
GGTCACTGCGGTGTAGAAGTAGGCGAAGAAGTAGATGAAACCCACGTAGAGCAGGCTGTAGATCCAGCCGCCCGGAGTCATGGCCTTGGCCGCGTTCTGCACCCAATCCACCTGCACGAATTGGGCGATGGTGGCCGGGAACATGATGATGGAGCTGGCGAAGATCGGCGGGATCACGCCGCTGGTGTTGATCTTCAGCGGCAAGTGGGTGGTCTGCCCGCCGTACATCCGGCGGCCCACCACCCTCTTGGCGTATTGCACCGGCAGCCGCCGCTGGCCTTGCTCCACGAACACGATGCAGGCGATCACCAGCAGCATGAAGGCCGCCACCAGCACCATCATGAAAATGGACAGCTCGCCCAAACGAACCATCTGGAGGGTGTCCATGATGGCGCTGGGCATGCGGGCCACGATGCCGGCGAAGATGATCAGGCTGATGCCGTTGCCGATGCCGCGTTCGGTGATCTGCTCGCCCAGCCACATGATGAAGGCGGTGCCGCTACTGAGGGTGATCATGGTCAGCAAGCGGAAGCCCCAGCCCGGATTGGGCACCACCAGAGCGCCACCGGGGCTGGTCATGGACTCCAGGCCGACGGCGATGCCAAATCCCTGGATCAGGGACAGCAGCACCGTGCCGTAGCGCGCGTATTGGGTGATCTTCTTGCGTCCGGCCTGGCCCTCTTTCTTCAGCTGGGCCAGCACCGGCACCACCACCGTCAGCAGCTCCAAAATGATGCTGGCGCTGATGTAGGGCATGATGCCCAGGGCGAAGATGCTCATGCGCTCCAGGGCGCCGCCGCTGAACATGTCGAACAGGCCCAGCAGGGTGGACTTGTAGCGCGCGAAGAAGGCCGCCAGCGCGTCGGCGTTGACGCCGGGCGTGGGAATGGCGCAGCCGATGCGGTAGACCGCCAGCATCGCCAGGGAGAAGAAGACCCGGCGCTTGAGCTCCGGGATGCGCGCTATGTTGCCAAAGCCCTGGACTGCCACTTTAGATGAGCTCCACCGTCCCGCCGGCCGCCTCGACCTTGGTCTTGGCCCCGGCGCTGATGCGATCCACCTTCACGGTCAAAGCCACGCTGATCTCGCCCTGACCCAGCAGCTTGATGGCGTCGAAGCCGCCCTTGATCAGACCCGCCTCGGCCAGAGCCATGGCGTCCACCACGCTGCCGGCCGCGAACTTGGCCAACTGGCGCAGGTTGATCTCCACGACCTTGGGGGCGAAGATGTTGTTGAAGCCGCGCTTGGGCAGACGGCGCTGCAAGGGCATCTGGCCGCCCTCGAAGCCGGGGCGCACCCCTCCGCCGCTGCGGGAGTTCTGGCCCTTGTGGCCCTTGCCGGCGGTTCCGCCTTGTCCAGAGCCCTGGCCGCGGCCGATGCGCTTTTTGTTGCGCCGCGAACCCGGGGCCGGAGACAGCTCGTTGAGTTTCATCGCAGCACCTGCCCTAGTTTTCCAGCACCTGGACCAGGTGCGAGACCTTGTTAATCATGCCCCGGACGGAGGGGGTGTCCTCCAGGGTGACCACCTTGTTGAGCTTGGTCAGACCCAGGCCCCGCAGGGTGTCTTTGTGGGTCTGGGGGCGGCCGATGCCGCTTTTGACCAGCTTGACCTGCACTTTGTCAGCCATGGTATGCATCCCTATCGCCGGCCGCGCCGGTTTCAGGCCTGGACCCGAACCTCGGCCGAGGCCATGTCGCGCTTCTTGGCCACCACGTCCACGCTCTTGAGGCGGCGCAGCCCCTCCAGGGTGGCCTTGACCACGTTGTGGGCGTTGTTGGTGCCCAGGCACTTGGTCAGGATGTCGGTGACTCCGGCCGCCTCCAGCACCGCGCGCACCGCGCCGCCGGCGATGACGCCGGTGCCCGGGGCGGCGGGTTTGAGGAGCACCCGCCCGGCGCCGAACTCGCCCTGGATCTGGTGCGGAATGCTGCCCTGCACCAACGGCACCGGCTTCATGTCCCGCTTGGCCTTCTCGATGCCCTTGCGGATGGCCTCCGGCACCTCGTTGGCCTTGCCCAGGCCGGCGCCCACGCTGCCCTGTCCGTCGCCCACCACCACCACGGCCGAGAAGCTGAAGCGCCGGCCGCCCTTGACCACCTTGGCCACGCGGTTGATGTAGACGACCTTGTCGATCAGCTGGAACTCTTCGGTCTCCAGCCCCTCACGTCTCGGTCTGCTGCGTTTCTCCAGCAAGGCTCTTTTCCTTCACCCGGTATTGACGCTTGTCGCCAGAAAATCATCCCGGCCGGGGCCGGCCCCTAGAACTCCAGGCCGGCCTCGCGAGCCGCCTCGGCCAGGGCTTTGACCCGGCCATGATAGAGGTAGCCGTTGCGGTCGAAAACCACCCGGCCGATGCCCTTGGCCAGACAGGCCTGGGCGATGGCCGCGCCGACCTTCTTGGCGGTGGCGATGTTGCCCTTGTGCCCGGCCTCGTTCTTGATGGACGGGATCAGGCTGCTCACCGCGGCCAAGGTCTGGCCCTGGTCGTCGTCGACCACCTGGGCGTACATGTTGTTAAGCGAGCGGTACACCGTGAGCCGGGGGCGCTCGGCGGTGCCGCGGATCTTGCGGCGCACCCTGGCCTTGCGCGCGGCCCAGGCCACCTTGGAGGGATTGGTCTTACCCATGCTGCACCTTCATCCCTACTTGACGCCGGCCTTGCCGACCTTGCGCCGGATGACCTCGCCCTGGAACTTGATGCCCTTGCCCTTGTAGGGCTCCGGCGGACGATAGCGCCGCAGATTGGCGCAGACCTGGCCCAACAGCTCCTTGTCGAAGCCGGTGAGCGTGACGATGGTGTTCTTTTCCACCGACCCGCTGATGCCCTCGGGCAGGGGGAAGATCACCGGATGGCTGAAGCCCAGGGCCAGTTTCAGGGTGCTGCCGTCCATCTCGGCCTTGTAGCCCACGCCGATGATCTCCAGCACCTTGGTGAAGCCGGCGCTGACGCCCACCACCATGTTGTTGAGAAGGCTCCGGCTCAGCCCCCACAAGGCCCGGGCCTGCTGGCTCTGGTCCTGGGGCTTCACGCGCAGGGTGTTGTCCTCGCGCTCAATCTGCACCATGGGGTGGAACTGGCGGCGCAGGGTGCCCTTGGGGCCCTTGACCACCACTTCCTGCTCCGTGATGGACACCTCGACCCCGGAGGGCAAGGTGATGGGAAGTTTACCTATGCGGCTCATGGCTGATATCTCCTCGCCCCTACCAGACCGAGCAGACCACCTCGCCGCCGACCTTGTCGCGGCGGGCCTGGCGGTCGCTGATGACGCCCTGGGGGGTGGAAAGGATGTTGATGCCAAGACCGCTCATCACCCGCGGGATCTCGTCATGCCCCACGTAGACTCGGCGGCTGGGCTTGCTCACCCGCTTCAGCCCCTCGATCACCGGACGATTGCCCTGGTACTTGAGCTGCACGCGCAGGACGCCCTGACGGCTGTCGGGCTCCGTGCCGTAATCGAGGATGTAGCCCTCCTCCTTGAGCACCCGGCAGATAGCCACCTTCAGCTTGGAGTTGGGCATCGCCACCTCGCTGTGCCGCGCCATGATGGCGTTGCGCAGACGGGTGATCATGTCGGCAATGGGATCGGCTAGAGACATGGCCCTTCTCCTACCAACTGGACTTGATCACGCCGGGGATCTCGCCCTTGAGCGACATATTCCGGAAGCAAATGCGGCAGATGCCGAACTTGCGGATGAAAGCGCGGGGCCGGCCGCAGATCGGGCACCGGGTGTAAGACCGCACCTTGAACTTGGGCTTGGCCTTGGCCTTGTTCATCATCGCCTTAGTGGCCACGTTCACACGCCTCCGAAGCTATAGCCTAGGACCGGAAGGGCATGCCCAGCAATGCCAGCAGGGTGCGCCCTTCCTCATCGGTCTTGGCCGTGGTAACGATGGTGATGTTCATCCCCTTGACCTTCTCGATCTTGTCGTAGTCGATCTCGGGAAAGATGATGTGCTCGCGGATGCCCAGGGTGTAGTTGCCGCGGCCGTCGAAGGCCTTGGCGCTGACACCCCGGAAGTCACGCACGCGCGGCAGCGCCACGTGCATGAGCTTGTCCAGGAAGTACCACATCCGCTCGGCGCGCAGCGTCACGCTGGTGCCGATTGGCATCCCCTCGCGCAGCTTGAAGGCGGCGATGGAGCGCTTGGCCCGGTTGACCAGCGCCTTCTGCCCGGCGATGAGGGTCAATTCCTCGGCGGCCTGGTCCAGAACCTTGATGTTCTGGATGGCCTCGCCCACGCCCATGTTCAGGGTGACCTTGACGATCTTGGGCACCTGATTCACGTTGGCGTAGGCGAAACGCTCCTTGAGCTGGGGCGCCACTTCCTTGAAATACACCTCGCGTAGACGCGGGGTCCCCTTCAAGGCCGCGACTTTCTTGTCGCCAGCCGGCTTGGCCTCGGCCTTGCCCGCCCCAGCCTTCTTGTCGGCGCCCTTCTTGGGGGCGGCCGGCTTGGCGTCGGCTTTCTTTTTCTCTGCCATGGTCAGCGCTTTCCGTCGTTGAAGCCGCGAGCCCTCGCGGCTCGTCCCACGCTAGGCCAGTCGCGCGAGGCCGCCTAGGCCTCCAGCTCCTGTCCGCACTTCTTGCAAACCCGCACCGAGCGGCCGTCCTCCAGGGACTTGGCCCCGACCCGCACCGCCTGGTTGCACTTGCCGCACATCACCATGAGGTTGCTCAGGGTGATGGGGGCCTCCTTCTCGATGATGCCGCCCTGGCCCTTTTGGTTGGGCCGGGTGTGGCGTTTCACCATGTTTACCTTCTCGACGATGGCGCGGTCCTTCTCGGGGATGACCTTGAGAACCTTGCCGATCTTGCCTTTTTCACGCCAGGCGATGACCATCACGCGGTCGTTTTTCTTGATCTTGAGCTTCATGGCTGCCACCTACAGGACCTCCGGGGCCAGCGACACGATCTTCATGAAGTTGCGGGCCCGAAGCTCGCGGGCCACCGGGCCGAAGATGCGGGTGCCGATGGGCTCGCGGGCGTTGTTGATAAGCACCGCCGAGTTGTCGTCGAACTTGATGAAGGTGCCGTCCGGGCGGGCGACTTCCTTGACGGTGCGCACCACCACGGCCTTCATCACGTCGCCCTTCTTCACTTTGGAATTGGGCAGGGCCTCCTTCACCGAGACCACGATGATGTCGCCCAGGCTGGCGTAGCGCCGCCGGCTGCCACCCAAGACCTTTATGCAGTACAACCGCTTGGCGCCCGAGTTGTCCGCGGCCAGCAGGTTGGTCTCTGGCTGGATCATGGCTAATGCTCCTTAATCTGGCCCTAGGCCACCCGCTCCAGAATCTTGCTCACCCGCCAACGCTTGGTGCGGCTCAGGGGGCGGCTCTGCCGAATCAACACGGTGTCGCCCACCCGGCACTCGTTCTGCTCGTCATGGGCGGCGAACCGGTTGCGGCGGCGCACGTATTTCTTGTAGACGGGATGCTTGACCAGGCGCTCGACCTGCACCACCACCGTCTTGTCCATCTTGTCGCTAACCACCACGCCGGTAAGCGTCTTGGCGTTTCCGCGATCCTTCTCTGCCATGGACCCGCTCTTCTTTCGCAATGGTTATGGCCGGGCCTAGGCCTGGGCCAGCTCCTTCTGCCGAATGACCGTCAGCACCCGGGCGATGTCCTTCCGGGTCTGGGGCAGCCGCATGGGATTCTCCAGCTGGCCGGTGGCGTGCTGGAAGCTTAAGTTGAACTGCTCGTCCTGAAGGTCCTTCAGACGGCCGTTCAGCTCCTGTAGCGACAGATCCTTGAGCTCGCTAACCTTCATTGGCCGCGCTCCTTTCCAGGATACGGGTGCTGAAGGGCAGCTTGTGGCTGGCCAGGCGCAGCGCCTCGCGCGCGACCTCCTGGGTCACGCCGTCGATCTCGTAGATCACCCGACCCGGCTTGATCACCGCCACCCAACCCTCGGGCGCGCCCTTGCCCTTGCCCATGCGGGTCTCGGCCGGCTTCTTGGTGATCGGCTTGTCGGGGAACACCCGGATGAACACCTTGCCGCCGCGCTTGATGTAGCGCGTGATGGCGATACGGGCCGCCTCGATCTGGTGGTTGGTCATCCAGCCGCGGTCGGTGGCCTGCAGGCCGAACTGTCCAAAGGATAGCTCGTTGCCCGTCAAGGCCTGGCCACGCATACGGCCCTTCATCTGCTTGCGGTATCTTATACGCTTGGGTGCCAGCATGGTGATGCCGCCCTTTCACCTAGTCCGTTTAGGCCTGGGCCGCGGCCGGAACCGGCAAGCCCTGGTCCAGAACCTCGCCCTTGAAGATGAGGACCTTGACCCCGATGATGCCATAGGTGGTCTTGGCCTCGGCGAAGCCGTAGTCAATGTCGGCGCGCAGGGTGTGCAGGGGCACCCGGCCCTCGCGGTACCACTCGCAGCGGGCCATCTCGGCCCCGCCCAGGCGGCCGGAGCACTGGATGCGGATGCCCTGGGCCCCGAACTTCAGGGCGCTGGTCACCGCCCGCTTCATGGCCCGGCGGAAGGCGATGCGCCGTTCGAGCTGGCTCACCACGTTCTCGGCCACCAGCTGGGCCTCCACCTCGGGCTTGCGCACCTCGTGGATGTCCACCATCACGTCGCGGTGGATCTTCTTCTCCAGCTCTTTCTTGACCGACTCGATCTCGGCGCCCTTCTTGCCAATGACGATGCCGGGCCGCGCGGTGTGGATGCGGATCTTGGCCTTGTCCGCCGCGCGTTCGATCTCGATCTTGGCGATGCCGGCGTGAGCCAGTTTGGCCTTCAAGAACCGGCGGATCACATAGTCCTCATAGACCAACGCGGCGTAGTCCTTGCCCGCGAACCAGCGGGAATCCCAGGAGCGGATGACGCCCAGTCGGAAGCCTACGGGGTGAGTCTTCTGTCCCAAACCCTCGTCTCCTTGCCTAACGCTCGTCCACCACCACCGTCAGGTGGGCGCTGCGTTTACGGATAATGAAGGCCCGCCCCATGGCCCGGGCCCGCCAGCGCTTCATGGTGGGTCCTTCGTCCACGTAGGCCTTTTTGATGTAAAGGTTGTCCACGTCCACGCCCGGCTGCTGGCTGGCGTTGGCCACCGCGCTGCTGACCACCTTGTGGAACAGGCCGGCGGCCTTCTTGGGCGTGAACTTGAGCTGATTCAGCGCGTCGGACACCTTCATGCCGCGGATGGCGTCGGCCACCAAACGGGCCTTCTGGGCCGAGATGCGCACGTATTTCGCCTTGGCAACAGCTTCCATGGCCCTCACCTACTACTTCTTGCCGCCCTTGGCCTTGCCCTTCTTGTCGCCGGCGTGGCTGAAGAAGGTGCGGGTGGGGGCGAACTCGCCCATCTTGTGGCCGACCATGTTCTCGGTCACGAAGACCGGGATGAACTTCTTGCCGTTGTGCACGGCGAAGGTCAGGCCGACGAAGTCGGGCATGATGGTCGAGCGACGGCTCCAGGTCTTGATCACCTTGCGGCTGCCAGTGGATTGGGCATCCTCAACCTTGCGGATCAGATGGCCGTCGATGAACGGTCCCTTGCGCAGGCTACGCGCCATGATTCACGCTCCTACTTCTGGTAACGCCGCCGCACGATGAAGCTGTCGCTGGGCTTCTTGCGGCGGGTGCGGTAGCCCTTGGTCGGCTGGCCCCAGGGGCTGACCGGATGCCGGCCACCGCTGGACTTGCCCTCGCCGCCACCCATGGGGTGGTCCACCGGGTTCATGGCCACGCCGCGGACATGGGGGCGCTTGCCCATCCAACGGGCGCGACCGGCCTTGCCCAGGCTGGCGTTCTCGTGGTGCTCGTTGCCCACCTCGCCCACCGTGGCCCGGCACTTGATGTGCACCCGGCGGGTCTCGCCGGAGGGCAGCTTCAAGGTGGCGTAGTCGGCCTCCTTGGCCATCAGCTGGGCGTAGGTCCCGGCCGAACGCACCATCTGGCCGCCCTTGCCGATCTTCAGCTCCACGTTGTGCACGTGGGTGCCCAGCGGGATGTTCTCCAAGGGCAGGGTGTTGCCCGGGCGGATGTCGGCCCGATCGGCGCTGGTCACCTCGTCGCCCACCACCAGGCCCTTGGGAGCCAGGATGTAGCGCTTCTCGCCGTCGGCGTAAAAAAGCAGGGCGATGTTGGCGCTGCGGTTGGGGTCGTACTCGATTGCGGCGACCTTGGCCGGGATGTCCACCTTGTCCCGCTTGAAGTCGATGATGCGGTACAGGCGCTTATGACCGCCGCCCCGGTGGCGGGCGGTGTTGCGGCCAAGGTTGTTGCGTCCGCCGCTTTTTTTCAGCGGCTCGACCAGGCTCTTCTCGGGCGATGATTTGGTGACCTCTTCGCGCACCAACTGGGTGGCGAAGCGGCGCCCCGGCGAGGTCGGCTTAAAGCTCTTGATGGCCATGGAATCGTCCCTCTATCTGCTGGGCGCGTGCCCTCAGACGCCAATCCGGAATCTAGGCCCCTTCGAAGAACTCCACCGTCTGGCCGGGGGCCAGGGTGACGTAGGCCTTTTTCCAGTCGCTGCGCTTACCCATGATCTTACCCATCCGCTTTTCCTTGCCCTCGAAGTTCAAGGTGCGCACCTGGAGCACCTTGACCTTGAACAAGCCTTCGACGGCCTTGCGGATCTCGATCTTGTTGGCGCGGCGATCCACCTCGAAGACGACCTGGTTGGCCGTCTCCTTGGCCAGGGTGCCCTTCTCGGTGATGAGCGGGCGCCGCACTACCTGACGCAGGTCTTTCACGACAGCGCCTCCTCGATTCTCGCCACCGCCGGCTGCAACAGCACCAGCGTGTCATGACGCAGGATGTCGTAGACGTTGAGCCCTTCGGCCCGCAGGACCTTGACCTTGGGCAGATTGCGGCTGCTCTTCTCCATGATCTCGTCCGGCTGGTGGGTAACCACCAGGGCGTCATTCACGGCGAACCGGCCCAGGACCTCGGCGAAGGCCTTGGTCTTGATGGCGGTCATGTCGAACCCGCTCATGACCAAGAGCTTCTCCTCGCGCAGCTTGTCCGACAGCGCCACGCGCAGGGCGGCCTTCTTGACCTTCTTGGGCACGCTGTAGGCGTAGGAGCGGGGATGCGGCCCAAAAACGGTTCCACCACCGCGCCACAGCGGCGACCGCCGGCTGCCAGAGCGGGCCCGGCCGGTGCCTTTCTGGCGCCAGGGCTTCTTGCCGCCGCCGCGAACCTCGTGCCGAACCTTGGTGCTGGCGTTGCCTTTGCGGCGCTTGGCCAGCTGCCAGACCACCACCTCGTGCAGCAGGTGGGGCTTGATCTCGGCCCCGAAGATCGACTCGCTGAGCTCGATCTCGCCCACCTTCTCACGCTGGGAGTTGTAAACGTCAACCTTAGGCATCTTGCTCACCCGTCGTGAAGGGCGCTTAGGCCTTTTCCACCAAGACGATGCCGCCCACCGCGCCCGGTATGGCGCCCTTGACCAGCATCAGATTCTGTTCCGGACGCACGTCCACCACGCTGAGGTTGCGCACGGTGGTGCGGTGCGACCCGTATTGACCCGGCAGCCGCTTGCCCTTGAAGACGCGCGAGGGGTAGGCGCTGGCGCCAATGGAGCCCGGGGCGTCGTGGGTGGTGCAGCCGTGGGTGTCGCGACCGCCGCCGAAGCCGTGGCGCTTGACCACGCCGGAGAAGCCGCGGCCCTTGCTGGTCCCGGTCACCTTGATCTTCTCGCCCGGGGCGAAAAGGTCGGCGGTGATCTCCTGGCCCACGCTGTAGGCGGCCGGGTCGGCCACCGGGAACTCCTTGAGCACCGCCTTGGGATCCACCCCGGCCTTCTTGAAATGCCCGGCCAGGGGCTTGGTGGTGCGCTTGGCCTTCTTCACGCCGAAACCGAGCTGCACGGCGGCGTATTTGTCGCCTTGGGGCGTCTTCACCTGCACCACGGTGCAGGGGCCCAGCTCGATCATGGTGACGGGGACCACGCGGCCCTCGCCCATGAACAGGCGGGTCATGCCCAATTTCTTTCCGATGAGACCCTTCAACATGGCTTCCACCTATGTTCGCGGCCCGCGCCGCCTGCCATCGATCGCGGCCCGGTTTTTCCGGCGGCTCACCGCCTGGACGCCAGGCCGGCCGCCAGGCTCTAGAGCTTGATCTCCACGTCCACACCCGCGCTCAGATCAAGTTTCATGAGCGCGTCCACGGTCTGCTGGGTGGGCTCCAGGATGTCCAGGAGCCGCTTGTGGGTGCGGATCTCGAACTGCTCGCGGCTTTTCTTGTCGATGTGCGGCGAGCGCAGCACGCAGAACTTGTTGATCACCGTGGGCAACGGAATCGGCCCGGCCACCTTGGCGCCGGTGCGACGGGCGGTTTCCACGATCTCGGCCGCCGACTGGTCCAGCAGCTTGTGATCGTAAGCCTTCAGGCGGATGCGAATCTTCTGGTTCATTATCATGGGGAACTCCCGCGCCCGCCGTGGTCTTTGCCAGCCGGCGGGGGCTGGTCTTTCGCTTATGGCCTAAACCGCGACCGGTTGTCCCTGGCTACTCGATGATCTCGCTGATGACGCCGGCGCCCACGGTGCGGCCGCCCTCGCGGATGGCGAACCGGAGCTCCTTCTCCATGGCGATGGGGGTGATCAGCGCCACCTCGATGGCCACGTTGTCGCCCGGCATCACCATCTCCACCCCTTCCGGCAGGGTCACCACCCCGGTCACGTCGGTGGTGCGGAAGTAGAACTGCGGGCGGTACCCGTTGAAGAACGGAGTGTGGCGACCACCCTCCTCCTTGCTCAGCACGTACACCTCGGCCTTGAACTTGGTGTGCGGCGTGATCGAACCCGGCTTGGCCACCACCTGGCCGCGCTCCACGTCGTCGCGCTTGGTGCCGCGCAGCAGCAGGCCAACGTTGTCGCCCGCCTGCCCGCTGTCCAGGATCTTCCGGAACATCTCCACGCCAGTGCACACCGTCTTGATCGTCGGACGGATGCCGATGATCTCGACCTCCTCCTGAATCTTGATCTGACCGCGCTCGATGCGACCGGTCACCACGGTGCCGCGACCGGAAATGCTGAACACGTCCTCGATCGGCATCAAAAACGGCTTGTCGGTCTCCCGCACCGGCTCCGGCACGAAGCTGTCAACCGCCGCCATCAGGTCCAGGATCGGCTGGCACTCAGGGCAGCCATCCTTGCCGCAGCCGCAGTTAAGAGCCTTCAGCGCGCTGCCCTTGATGATCGGGGTGTCGTCGCCAGGGAACTCGTACTTGCTCAGAAGCTCCCGCAGCTCCAGCTCCACCAGCTCGATCAGCTCCGCGTCGTCCACCATGTCCACCTTGTTCAGGAAGACCACGATGGCCGGAACGCCAACCTGACGCGCCAGCAGGATGTGCTCACGGGTCTGGGGCATCGGGCCGTCGTCGGCGCCCACCACCAGGATCGCGCCGTCCATCTGCGCCGCCCCGGTGATCATGTTCTTGATGTAGTCCGCGTGGCCCGGGCAGTCCACGTGCGCGTAGTGCCGGTTCTTGGTCTCGTACTCGACGTGGGCGGTGGCGATGGTGATGCCGCGCTCCCGCTCCTCCGGCGCCTTGTCGATCTGGTCGAACGGCACGAACTGAGCCTGACCGTGCGACGCCAGACAACGGGTGATCGCCGCCGTCAACGTGGTCTTGCCGTGGTCGATGTGCCCGATCGTTCCCACGTTCACGTGAGGCTTCTTGCGCTCGAACTTTGCCTTGGCCATG
>JAIUYB010000548.1 GCA_020216625.1 Desulfarculus sp. | reverse complement strand
TGGCCGGCCTGACTCCGGGATGGTGGCGAGGCTGGGCCCTGGGCGGCTTGCTGCTTCTGGCCCTGGGTTTGCGCCTGGCTGGCCTGGGCCATGGCCTGCCCCTGACCATCCCCCACTGCGACACCCCCAAGCAATTGGCCCAGATCCCGCAATTCGTTTCCGGGGATTTCGACCCGGGTTTCTCCTACCCTTTGGGGCATATTTATCTTTACAGCGGCATGATCAGCCTCTGGCGGGGGATCACCGGCCAGACCGAGCCCCTCCCCGAACTGGATCCCAACCACCCCGCTTCCGCCACGGGCTACATCCTGGCCGCCCGGGCCATGCAGGTCATCCTGGGGGTGGGCTGCGTGCTGTGGCTGGTGCTCATCGCCCGCGGCCTCTGGGGTTGGCCGGCCGGATTGCTGGCCGGTCTTCTCCTGGCCCTGGATCCCATCCACCTCACCTATTCCCGCCAGGTCATGGGCGACGTGCCCCAGACCTTCTGGATCCTGGCCAGCCTCTGGGTGGCCCTGACCGCCGCCCGTCGAGGCGGTTGGGGCCTCTATCTCCTCTCCGGCCTGTTGGCCGGGCTGGCGGTGGCCACCAAGCTTTACGGCGGCTACGCGGTCTTGGCCGGACTGGCCGCCTGGTGGTTTTCCCCTTCCCGCCATTGGCACGGGCCGCTGGCTTTGATTTGCGGTCTGCTGCTGGGCTGGGGGCTTGGCTCGCCTCTGCTCTGGCAGGATCCGGCCACCTGGCTGGAATATCAACGCCACGAGATCCTCAGCCAATCCCGGGTGGCCGACAAGGCCCCCCTGGCCCACGATCGCCTGGCCCAAATCTGGGGTGGTTTGCAATACCTTCCCCGCACCCTGGCTCACCGCCTGGGCTGGCCCTGGCTCCTGGCCTGCCTGCCGGCCATTATATGGCTTGTGCGCCGCCCCCAGGGCCGCGCCCTGGCCCCCCTCCTGGCCGTTTTCAGCGCCGCCCTGGCCATCACCGCCCTGCGCCTGGCCTATCTGCGCGAATGGGACCTGGTCCACCTGACGCCCTTCCTCCATCTGGCCCTGGCCGGCGGGGTCCTGGCCGTCTGGCGGCGCTTTTCCGCTCCGGGCGTGACCCGGGGCCTGGTCCGGGCTGGTCTGGCGGCGGTGCTGATCTGGCAGGGCCTGGTGGGCCTCGGCTACGCCGCGGTCGCCCGCTGGCCCGACACCCGCCAGTTCGCCCGCCAATGGCTGGAGCGCCATCTACCCCCGGGCCAAACTCTGGCCCACGACCTGGTCCTCAGCTCCCTTTTCTGGCCCCCGGATGGTTATCTGCTCCTGGACGAGCCGGTGCGCGACACCCTGCGCCAGGGCCAACGCCCGGGCGGCGAGGGCCTGGCGTTGGCCGAGTGGCCCTGGTGGGAGCCGCGGCCCAACCCCGCCCAGGTCCAACCCCTGATGGAGTTCGCCCTCTTGGCCGGCTTTTGGGAGAACCCGGCCATCAGCTTTCACCTGCCCCGCACCCCCCGGCCCCGAAGCGAGCTGATTCTGTGGCCGCCCTGGGTGGAAGAGCCGCGCAGCCTGGGTTTCCTGGACACCGCCTGGGCCCGCCGCCAGCCCCTGCACCTGGCGGGCGACCCCGACCTGCCCGCCCGCCTGCGGATCATCGCCCGCCATGGCCTGCCGCCCCTGGGCCTGGCGGTGTTGGGCCAGGGGCGCACTCGCCTGGACCTGGGCTGGGGCCTGGTCCGGACCCTGGCTCCCCAGGACCACGGCTCGCTCCTGTGGTCGCCCCTGCCGGAGCTGATCCCCCTCTGGCCCCGCAGCCAGGCCCTCGCCCTGTCCGGTCCGACAGGCGACTCCACCCTCTGGGTGGCGCTGTTCCCCCAGCCGGCCGACTTGGCCCCCCTCCTGGCCAGAAATGCCGACTGGTCTGGAATAACTTCTCTTTCAGAGGTCATCTCCCGCGACCCCGAGGCCCCGGCCGAGTTTCGCCTTTTTCTGGCCGCGGCCCTGGCCGCCCAGGGTCAGCCCGAGGCCGCCCGCCAGACCCTGGCGGATTTGCAGCGCACCCACCCCGGCTTTCTGGCCGCCTATCGCCGCCTGGCCGCCAACCTGCCCAGCCCGGATGGGATCCAGACCCTGGCCAGCCTGGTCCAGCCCGCCGTCGGCCCCTGGTGGCGGCCGGAGCTGACCTGGGTCCGGGCCGACGCCGGGCCAGGCTCCTTCCTGGAGCAGACCACCCCCCAGCGCCACCATCTCTGGCTGGGCCCCAGCTTTCTGCCCGGCCATCTGGCTCTGCGGGTTGACTTGAAGCCCCTCCCCGGGCTCCAGCGCCTGCGGGTGGTGGCCCACCGGCCGGGGGTCTTCACCGGCGACCTGGCGGTGACCACCATCCCGGCCCAGGCGGATGCCATCACTTTGTCCTTGGAAATTCCGAAAGGGCCGGTGGGGTTGGAGCTGATTCTGAAGGCGGTGGATGGCGATTCGGGGGCGCCTCTGGTCTTGGGCTACCGCGCCCGGTTGGACCTGGACGCCGAGTTGGCCTGGCGCTGGAGTCTGTTGGCCGG
>JAIUYB010000547.1 GCA_020216625.1 Desulfarculus sp. | reverse complement strand
TTCAGGGTCTAGTGGGTGTACGCCCGTGGGAGTTCGAGTCTCCCCTTCGGCACCACAGTAAAATCAAGAGGTTAGCTCACTTGAGCTAGCCTCTTTGATTTTTTGGGTTGAGAGCTTCGTGGAAATCCTGTGGAAGTTTTGGAAAAAATTCCTCCACCAATTACTCTGCCAGAAGTCTTTACTTATCGATGGACCAATTTTAAGGGAGGGTTACACTGGGCCGCAAGCCCAGCCTGACCCTTCAGCAAGCACAGGCGGCGCGGGAAACAGCCGTGGCGGCAGGCGAAGGAAAGGCATCCATCGCCCGCCGCCTCGGGATTAGCCGGCAGACGCTATATCGGGTGTTGGCCGGCGGGGCTAGTTGAGGATGAATTGCCCCCCCTCATAGCGGCCGATCTTTTCCATGGTGCCCGTGGCCCGGTAGTAGTGGAACCCATTGGTATAGTCGAAGAGTTGGGCCGTGATATTGGCCTGGGTGAGGCTGTCGTTCATATCGATCTCGAACCTGGTGTACTTATGCACTGGTTTTTTGCTGGGGTCGCAGAGGTAGACATCCAGGGTGATGTCATCGCCGTTGATCCAGGTGTACATCATCCCGCGAACGACCCAACCGGGATGACCACTGGCCCAGCCGGAATCTACGAAGCTGGCGTCCGCCCACAGGAAGTTCCCGTCACGGGCCATCTTTGAGTAGAAGTAGTTCCCATTTTCCACCCACTCGGTCGGCACCCAGCCAGCGTCCCCGAAGCCCTGCCATTGAACACTCACGTTCGCGCTGTAGTCGCGATCGCCCAAAGCGAAGAGGAAGGGATCAATGGTGTAGCTACCGATCTTGCCGGTGACTTGCCAGAGGCCGTAGAAGCGAGAGTTATCAGCCAGAGCAGGAGTGGAGAAAGCCAAAGCCAGGACGAGAACGAGCAGGAGCTTGCGCATTTTAACCCCCAGGTCACAAAATGGACTGTAACGGCAGGCAGGGGTGATCATAGACTGGACAGGCAGGGTGTGTCAAGATTATGCAGCAACGTACGTTGACATGAACAACGTTCAGTTTTGGGTGGTCTCCTGATTGTTTGGTACCTGTTTTTTTGGGGGGGCGACTTGGCCCTTGACGGCGGCCACAAGGCGGGGATACACTCTCACACAGATTTTATGGGGAAGTTGTTCAAGGTTTTCAAGTAGTAATATCCCGCAGCCTCGAGTCTCCCCTTCGGCACCAAAGCCTGATCTAGGGGCTGGCCAGAGATGGCCGGCCCCTTTGATTTTCACATTGGCCTCGATTGCCCCGCCACCTAAAGCCCAACCCTTTCGTGAACCGCCTTTATGCCTATCATCCGCCAGGGTTCGTAGGGAAGGTTGACTCCCCACTCTCCTGTCAAGCCATTAGTGACCCACACTGCCACGTGTTATTCATCACGCCGCGTTCAACTATTTGCTCTTGTCTTGCCCCTTGGCGGCCTGGATGTAGCTGATGAAGGCGTCTTCCAGGCTGGCCGCGATGGGCGCGATGACCCCGGCCTTGACCCCGCCGGCGGCCAGGGCCTGGGCCAAGGGCTTAACCAGATCGTAGTCCGGCGCGGTGTTGACGTGCAGGCTGTCGCCGAAGATGTTGGCCTCGGTGACTCCCGGCACCTGGCGGGCGATCTCCAGGGCCGGGGCCAAGGGCTCCGGGGTCAGACCCCAGACCTGGCCGGGCAGGGAGCTTTTCAGCTCCTGGGGCGAGCCCTGGGCCACCACCCGGCCCTGGTAGATCAGCACCAGGCGGTCGCAGTATTCGGCCTCGTCCAAGTAATGGGTGGTGACGAGAATGGTCACCCCTTGGGCGGCCATGTCGCCGATGATGTCCCAGAAATTGCGCCGGCTGTTGGGGTCCACCCCGCTGGTGGGCTCGTCCAGGAACAGGATCTCGGGCTGGTGCAGGATGGCCGAGGCCAGGGCCAGGCGTTGGCGCAGGCCGCCGGCCAGGGTGCCAGTCAGGTCGTGGCGGCGATCGGAGAGCCCCACCAGGTGCAGGACCTCCTCGGAGCGTTGGGCCACCCGGCTGGGAGAAAGGCCGTAGACTCCGCCAAAGAACGACAGGTTCTCCTGCACGGTCAGGTCGTCGTAGAGCGAGAAGCGCTGCGACATGTAGCCGATGACCTGCTTGATCCGCTTGTTCTCGGCCACCACGTCCAGCCCGGCCACGCTGCCCCGGCCGCCGCTGGGCAAGAGCAGCCCGCAAAGCATGCGAATGGTGGTGGACTTGCCAGCCCCATTGGGCCCCAGGAAGCCGAAAATCTCCCCCCGACGCACCCGGAAGCTGACCTGGTCCACGGCCCGGAACTTGCCGAAGTCCCTGGTCAGGCCCTCCACCACGATGGCGTCTGCGTCCGGCATCAGCGCCCGTCCCTGGCCATGACCTGCACGAAGACATCCTCCAGGCTGGGCTCGGCCGGACCCACCCTGAGATCCTTCAGGCCGGCGGCCTTGAGCGCCGCCTCCAGGGGAGGCCAATCCCGCTGCCGATCGTTCACGGTGATCATCAGGCGGTCGCCCCGAGCCACC
>JAIUYB010000021.1 GCA_020216625.1 Desulfarculus sp. | reverse complement strand
TTCACCAAAGAGTGGCGCTGGACGTCACCACCACCAGGCGGGCCCATCGGCCTGCGGAGGAGACAGCTCCGTGAAAACCGGCCAACAACTCCTCGCCCCTGCCCTGGGCGATGATGCGGCCCGAGGAGAGCACGTAGTTGCGGTCGGCCATTTTAAAAACCGAGGCCACCTCCTGCTCCACCAGCAGGATGGTCACCCCGGATTGCCGGATCTCCATGATCTTGTTAAAAACCTCCTGGCGCATCAGGGGGGCCAGGCCGGTGGAGGGTTCGTCGATGCACAGGAGCTTGGGCCGGCTCATCAGGGCACGGCCCACGGCCAGCATCTGCTGCTCGCCGCCGGACAGGGTGCCGGCCACCTGGCGCAGGCGCTTTTTCAGCACCGGGAACAGCTCGAACACCTTCTCCAGTTCGGCCCGGCTTTTCTCGCCGCCGCCGTGTAGATAGGCCCCGGCCAGCAGGTTCTCCTCCACGCTCAGCTCGCGGAAGGGCCGCCGCCGCTCCGGGCAATGCACCAGCCCCCGGCGCACGATCTCGTGGGCCGGGGTCTGGTCGATGGCCTGGCGGTCGAAAAACACCCGCCCCTCCTGGGTGACGCCGCCGCCGCTGGTGCCACGCTTGAGCATCTTGTCCCAGGCCACCAGGCCGGTGATGGCCCGCAGCAGGGTGGACTTGCCGGCCCCGTTGGGCCCCACCAGGCTGACCAGCTCGCCATCCTCCACCGCCAGGCTGATATCGTTGAGCAGCATCGCCTTGTCGTAACAGACCGTCAGGTTTTTCACCTCCAAGAGCACTTAGACGCCTCCCTGTCCCAGGTACGCCTCGATCACCTCGGGATTGCGCACGATCTCCTCCGGAACGCCGCTGGCGATCACGGTGCCGAAGTTGAGCACCACGATGCGGTCCACGATCTTCATCAACTGGGCCAGCTTGTGCTCGATGATGATCATGGCCGGCCCCTCGCTGTGCAGCCGTCCGAAACGCCCGCCCTTGTGCAGGCGCTTGATGGACTTGGCCATCAGGTCGGTTTCGGCCGGGCTCAGTCCGCCGAAAGGCTCGTCCAAGAGCAGCAGCTCCGGGTCGGTGGCCACCGCCCGGGCCACCTCCAGACGCTTCAAGTCGCCCTGGCTCAGAGTGGAAGCCTTCTCCAAGGCCATGTCCGAGATGCCGGCGAACTCCAGGGCGTCCATGGCCTTGGCCTCGACCTTCTTCACCCACTCGCCGCGTTTCATGGCCCTGGGGCTCAGGCAGGAGACCATGACGTTGGCGATGATGGGCAGCCGCCGAAAGGGCCGCATGTTCTGGAAGGTGGGCGCGATGCCCAGATTGACGATTTCCCAGGTCTTCTTGCCGATTATCTCCTGGCCCTTGAACTTGATCGAGCCGGAGTCGGGCCTTAAGATGCCGCTGATCAGGCGCACCAGGGTGGTCTTGCCCGCTCCGTTGGGTCCGATCAGGCCCAGGATCTCGCGCCGGCCCAGGGAAAAGCTCACGTCGTTGGTGGCGGTCAGCCCACCGAAGCTCTTGCGCAGGTCTTGCACTTCCAAGAAGGGGGCGTCCATGTTCATTCGTCCGCCGTCTGGTGCAGGGTGGTGGTCCGATCCCGCCATCGCGGCGAGACCGGGTTGGCGGCTTGGCCCGGCCGCCTAGACCTCGTCGGCCTGTTCGCGCAGCTCGCGCCGGGAGACCTTGCCCACGTCGGTCTTGGGCAGCTCGCCGCGGAACTCGATGATCTGGGGCACCTTGTAGTGGGCCAGCTTCTCCTTGCAGTGGGCGATCAGGTCCTCCTCGCTCAGCTTGCCCCGGGCCTCGGATTGCAGGACCACGTAAGCCTTGATGAGCTGCCCCACCTTGGGGTCCGGCACCCCCACCACCCCGGCGGCCTTGACCTGGGGATGGTTGTAGAGCACCTCCTCCACGTGCTTGGCGAAAACCGAATAGCCCTTGTGCTTGATCAGGTCGCGTTTGCGGTCGAAGAAGAAAAAGTAACCGTCCGGGTCCATGCTCACCAGGTCGCCGGTGCGCAGCCAGGTGCGCCCCTCCAGCTCGATCATGGTCTCCCGGTTGTCCTGGGGCCGCCGCCAATAGCCCTGCATGATGTTGGGTCCGCTCAGGATCAGCTCGCCCACCTCCCCCACCGGCACGAACTCGGTGCCGTCCACGTCGATGATGGCGGCCTCCACGTTGGGCACCGGCAGGCCAAAGGAGCCGCGCTTGGGCCGGTGCAGGGGGTTGGTGTGGCTGACCGCCGCGGTCTCGGTCATGCCATAGCCCTGGGTGATGTGGGTTCCGGTGCGGCGTTCCCAGTCGGCCACGGTGCTCTCGTGCAGGGTGTCCGCGCCGCAGACCAACAGCTTCAGCCGCTTCCAGTTCACGCGGTCGGTCTTGTCGTACTCCTTGAGGTATTCATAGAGGGTCGGCACGCCGTAGAAGGCCGAGGCCTGGTAGCGCTCGATGGCGTTCAATATCTCGTCCATCTCCGGTGTGGTGAACAGCACCAGGGTGTAGCCGTGCATCAGGCCGGTGATCATGATCACCACCTGGCCATAGATGTGGAACAGGGGCAGGAAGGCGATGACCGTCTCGCCGCCCTCCACGAACTGGTCTTCCCAGAAGGCCAGGGCCTCGGCCTGGCAGGCCAGGATGTTGCGGTGGGTCAACATCGCGGCCTTGGGCAGGCCGGTGGTGCCGCCGGTGTAGGGCAGCGCGGCCAGGTCAGTCGCCGAATCGATATCGACCAGGGGCGGCGTGGCCGGATTCTTCTTCAGCAGGTCCTGGAATCTGAGCAGTCCCAGTTGGGCGATCAGCTTGGCGTCGGGCACCTGCATGCCGCCGTAGGCCTTGGCCATCACCTTGCTGGCGAAGAGCTTCTTCAGGCTGGGCAGGTACTCGTCGATGGCGGTGATGATCACGTGGCGCAGCTCGACCCCGGTCTGGGCCACGTTGTCATAGAGGATGTCCTGGCAGACCACCACCTGGGCCCCGCTGTCGGTCAACTGGTGGCGCACCTCCTGGCTGGTGTAGACCGGGCTGACCGGGGTGACCACCGCGCCGGCCTTGAGCGCACCCAGGTAGGCGATGACGTACTGCGGGCAGTTGAGCAACAACAGCGCCACCCGGTCGCCCTTGCGCACGCCCAGGTTGGCCAGGGCGGCGGCGAAGCGGTCGGTCTGCTCCCGCAGCTCCTGGTAGCTGATCTTCTTGCCATAGAAGATCAAGGCCGGCTTGCCGCCGAACTTGGCGGCCGCCTCGTCGAAGACCTGCGGAATCGACTTGTCGGGGATTTCCTTAACAGGCGGCACGTGGGCCGGATAATGCTGGAGCCAGGGTTTGGAGAGGTAGGTCTCGCGGGCGTCCATGTTCTTCGCTCCTCCCGGGTGGCTGGGTTTCACTGCGCCAGGCGTCCATCAATCCAGAGCGGCATCGCAAACGCGGCACCGCCGCCGGGTGAAGGCGTTGCGGATCTTGCAGCGGGGGCACTCGGTCTCGATCTTGTCGCGCACCCAGGGCACCAGGCCCTCGGGCATGAACAGCAGCGTGACCAGCACCAGCCCGGCGAAGATGAACATGCGCATCTCCGGCAGGCCGGGGAACCGTTCCAGGACCACCCGCAGCGCCTCCATCAGGGGATTGAGGATGAAAACGCCGGCGATGGGACCGTAGATCGAGACCATGCCGCCAAAGACCGCCCAGATGATCACCTGGAAGGAGAGCGAGACCTCCAGGGTGGAGGGTCCGGCCAGGCGCAGGAAGTGGGCGTAGAGGCCGCCGGCGATGCCGGCGAAGAAGCCGCTCAGACAGAAGGCCAGCAGCTTGTAGCGGGTGGTGTTGATGCCCGCCGCCCGGGCCGCCAACTCGTCCTCGCGAATGGCGTGCAGGATGATCCCGGTGTTGGAGTCGGTGATCTTCCACATCACCCCGCCCAACGCCAGCATCAGGCCGGTGATGAGGTAATAGTCGCCGGTGCGCGAGCCGGTCAGGCGCGAGAGCCCGGAAAGCCCCAACTCCCCGCCGGTCACCCCCGGGAAGGCGAAAACCAGGCCCAGCAGGATGATGGGAAAGGCCAGGGTGGTCAGGGCCAGGTAGGATCCCTTTAGCCGCAGGCAAGGGATTCCCACCACCAGCCCAGTCAGCACCCCGCCCACCGCCCCCAGGGGGATGGACAGATAAGGCGGGAACTTTAGCTCCAGGTTCAACAGGGCGGTGACATAGGCCGCCACCCCGAAAAAGAGCGCGTGGCCGAAGTTCATCTGGCCGGTGAAGCCCGAGAGCAGGTCCCAACTGGCGGCCAGGATGGCGAAGATGGCGGTGAGGATCATCACCCGCAGCACATAGCCATCCTGGGTGACAAGGGGCAGGGCCAGCAGCAGCAACACGAAGACCACCACCGCCATCCGGCTAGGCAGCACCAGGATCTCGGTGCGCAGGACAGCGAGGAACCTGCGGATGTAGGCGTCGAGCATGCCCATGCTAGCGTTCCTCCTCGAAGCTGACGCCAAAGAGGCCCTCGGGCCGGATCAACAACACCAGGATCATGATCGAAAGGGCCACCGAGTCCTTGAGGAAGGCCCCCATCGGCACCAGGAAGACCACCAGGGACTCGGCGAAGCCCAGGAGAAAGGCCCCCACGAAGCTGCCTTCGATGCTGCCCAGGCCGCCCAGAACCACGATGGCCAGCATCATGATCAGGGGGTGCATCCACATGGTCGGCTCCACCGTGACCAGAGGCACCACGATGGCCCCGGTCACCGCCGCCAGGCCCACCGAGATGGCCACCGTGGTCATGGCCACCCGGGTGACGTTCATGCCCATCAGGTTGGCAACCTCGCGGTCCTGGGCGGTGGCGCGGATGGCCAGGCCCAGGCGGGTCTTCATCAGGAACACCCGCACCGCCAAGAGCATCAACAAGGCCAGGCCCAGGGCCAGCAGGTGCTGAAAGGTGACCTTGACCCCGAAAATCACGGCGAAACCATCCACCAGGGGCGGGACGCCCAGGTAGTGCCCGCCAAAGGCCATCAGGAAGACCTCCTGGAGCATCATGGCCACCGCGATGGTGGCGATGAGCACCGCCGCCTCGTGCTCCTGGATGGGCTGAATGAACAGACGGTAGACCACCAGGCCCAGGAGCACGGTCAATCCCACCGCGGCCAGCATGGCCACCAGCGGGGAAAGACCCAGGGGCTTGGCGCCGATGTAGATCAGGTAGGCCGCGGTCATGTACAAGGCGGTGTGCGCGATGTTGATGATCCGCGCCACCCCCAGGACCAACGAGAAGCCAATGGCCAACAGGGCGTAGACGCTGCCCTTAATCAGGCCGTCGATGACTATGTCCAGCAGCATGCCACCACCACTTCGCCCCGGCCCACGCCTTGGGCCGGGCGGGGCCCTGTCCCGCGCGGAGGGACGCCTAGGAGTTGCAGCCCAAGGAAAGCGTCTCCCGCCCCGTCGGCGGACGGGAGACAATCGGGCGAACTACTTCTTCCAGTGCTCCACCACCCAAGGCGGCAGCTTGTAGGGCACCGCGCCCTCGTAGGTGACGCCCTCCCAGTTGATCGGCCAGACGCAGACCATCTGGCCATCCTGCCACTGACTGCCAATGGAGGTCACGTAGCCGGGGGCCCAGGTGATGTCGTGGGACTTGTCGAAGACCTCACGGCCGGCGGTGCCAATGCCGTCGTGTTTCTCTATCTGGGCGACGACCTTGTCGGAGTCGGTGGTGCCGGCCTTCTCCACCGCCTCCTTGAGGATGTAGAGGGCGTCATAGGTGCCGGAGGTGTAGTTGGGAGCTTCCTTGTAGAGCTTCAGGTATTTGTCGTAGAAGGGTATGGTCTTGTCGGTGATCTTGACCCTGGCGTAGGTGTTCACGGTAAGGGTGTACTCGCCCTTGCCGCTGGTGGCCTCCCAGAAGCCGCTCTTTTGCGATTCAACGTTGATGCCCACCGCGGCGGCCGGGACCTTGAGCTCCCCCCACTGCTTGGCGAAGGTCAGACCCACCGAGGAGGAGAAGGTGGTGAAGACGATGTGCGCCCCGGCCCGCTGGATGGCGCTGAGTTCGGCGGTGCAGTCCTTGGCCACCGGCGAGGGCCGCCAGGTGCCCACCACCTCCATGCCCATCTTCTCGGGCAGCATCGTCTCCGCCGCCTTGACGATGGGATCGGCCCAGGATGCCTTTTCCGCGATGATGGCCACCTTGAGCTTTTCCAGGCCCAGGGTCTGCTTCATGATCGCGGCCACGGTGCCCAGCAGGATGAAGTCGACCTTGCCCAGATAGGTGGAGTTGATCGGGGTGAGGCGGAACCAATACTTGTAGCGGTCATA
Source organism: Desulfarculus sp. (assembly GCA_020216625.1). Taxonomy (GTDB): domain Bacteria; phylum Desulfobacterota; class Desulfarculia; order Desulfarculales; family Desulfarculaceae; genus JACRDC01. Next base: position 5,984 of record JAIUYB010000021.1, on the reverse strand, counting down.
GTCCTTGGTCACCCGGGTGCAGAGCTCGGGATGGGCCGCGCCGCAGCCGATGAAGACCTTCTTGGCGTCCATGGCGATGTCCTGCATCACCAGAACCGCCTCGGTGCGGAATCCGCCGACCAGGAAGTCGACCTTGTGCCGGCTGATGGCCATCTCCGCCGCGTTGGTGGCGTCGGGAATGCTCAGAAACTCGTTGGTGTCCACCTTGACCAGCTCGATGGGCCGGTTCACACCGCCGACTTTGACGCCACCTGCGGCGTTGATCTCCTCGGCCGCCATGCTGGCCCCATTCCAGTGGCCTTCTCCCTGGGTGAAGGCCATGGGTCCCAGCACCCCGATCTTGATCGGCTCGGCCGCCAGCGCCGTCCCGGCCAGGGCCAGCCCCAGCAGCAACCCAAGCCACACCCGCCAAATCCAGCCATGCCTTTTCATCACGGACCCCTCCCTTGTGCCTGGTTACCCACCCCGCCCGGGCCGATGGCCCAGGCGTGAGCGGCGGATCACCTATCGGGGGCGTCCCCTTCCGGGGCGCGTCCCTTTCCGGACCGGGGCCGCCGCCAGGTGCGGCGGTCGCCCCGGCGACGGTTTGGTCACCATGGGAACCCAAGGGGCCGGCGTTTGGGCGCCGGACATTTCCGGATAAGGCAAGCTTGAGAAACCTGGGCGCCGTCCCCTGCTAGGCTGGCCGACACGATGAGGGGGATGGCTTTATATTTGACGCCCGGTCAGGTTTCGCCGACCCCCGTCCGCAACGAGCCCCTTCCCCCGGGCCCTCCCGGAGCGCGCCCGCGCTCCGGAGTGCGTGAAACGAACGGGTAGCGAAGAATTGTTTCGCGTTTAGCTATGATACATGTTAGATTCGAAATGTATCGTACTAACTTCGAGATACGTTGTCAATATCATTTGGTGGCAAGTTAATATTTTATCAAGCGCTCAGGAGTTCACAATCCCGCGTGGTTAGCCAATTTCAAAAACGGAGCCAGGCCATCCCCCAGCCTCGCGCCAAAGCGACGCGTTAGAAGCGCGTCCCTTTCCCCGCTGCGAGACCGCGGCCGGGTGCGTGAGCCGGCTTGGGTTTTTGATCTGGTTAAGGTATATGGTAGCGATGTTTGGAGAGCCGTTCAGTCGGCCGGGACGGCCGGGCGGCAACATGATCGCGAGGGCAAGAATGAAGATCAGCGAATTGGCCAAGCGCACCGAGGTCCCCAAGCAGACCATCCATTATTATATCCGCTGCGGTCTGCTGCCCAAACCGCGCAAGCTGGGCAGCAACTCGGCCGAATATGACGAAAGCTACGTGGAACGCATCAAGCTGATCAAGGAGTTGCAGAACGATTTCTTCTTCCCCCTGCCCACCATCAAGAAAATCCTCTGGGAGCACCGCAGCGCCAGCAAACAGGCCATGCTCAAGCTGCGCAGCGAGTATTTCCGCCCGGTGGAGCAATATTTGGGCACCGGGGTGGAGGGAGACGAGGCTTTCCTGGCCGCCACCGGCCTGGCCAAGCGCTGGCTGCCCAAGCTCAAGGAGTGGCAATTCATCAGCTCCAAGCAGAAAAACGGAGTCAACGTCTACAACCAGGATGACATCAGCATCGCCAAGGTCATGGTCAGCATGGCCAAGCTGGGCATCAACCGGCGCAGCAACTTCAAACCCGAAGTGACCATGCCGATGCTGGCCGATCGCTTCCGCGAAATCGCCAAGAGCCTGATCGACGACTTCCAACGGGCCACCACCGATCTCAAGCCCGGCGAGCGCGAGGAGTTGGCCATGCGCGGGCACGAGATCATGGGCGTGCTTTTCTACCACCTCTATCGCAAGTACGCCCAGGAGTACATCCAGGACCGGCGCAACGGCAAGACCGCCAGCGACTAACCCCCACGCCCCCGCGCGCCCCAGGCCGACACGCGAAACCAGCCACACCGGCCTCACCGGCCACGCCTAGTTGGCCCGCGCCGACCGGGTCGATCACCGTGATCGTCCCAATTCATGGCCCGCCCCCCCTTTTTGCCCACCAGCCCACTCACCCCGGCCGGGCCATCCGGCCCCCCCGATAGCCATCCCAAAAAATGATTCAACGTTCATTATGTCTTGACATGTTTTTGTTTCTTAGAATAATCTTGATGTTGCAAATAAAGCGCTGAGTAATGCTAAACGCTAATAATCGCCTGGGAATCCGCGCGCGGAGACCTGGGTCGGGCTCCGGCGGGCTGGTCGCCCCGCCGCCGATATCGCCAGCGGGGGCCTGTCCGCCAGCGGGGCGCGCCAACCCGCGGCTCCCTTTGGGCCCGCCCACCGGCAAAGGGCCTTGTTCATCAATCGCGCGCCGGGGCTCGCGACTGGACTTCGCCTTCGCCCACGGCTTTCTTTTCAAGAGAAGAGGGAAACATGAAGACTGACTACCGGACGGTGCAGATCGAACTAAAGGACGGGGTGGCCATCCTGCGCATGGACAACCCGCCGGTCAACCAGATGTCGGAGCACTTCATCCTCGAGTTGCAAGAGGCCACCCGCCAGGCCCTGGCCGAGGCCGAGGTCAAGGTGGTGATCCTCACCGGAGTAGGCAAGAACTTCGTGGCCGGCGCCGACGTCACCCAGCTCCTCACCGTCAAGCAGGCCGCGCCCTTTGTCGAAAAACTCATGACCGTCCATGAGTGGTTCAACGCCATCGAGCAGGGCGGCAAGCCGGTCATCGCCGCCTTGAATGGCAACTGCCTGGGCGGCGGCCTGGAGATGGCCATGGCCTGCCACTACCGGGTGGCGGCGGCCGGGGTCAGCCTGGGCCTGCCCGAGGTCAAGCTGGGCCTCATCCCCGGCTCGGCCGGCACCCAGCGCCTGCCCCGGCTGATCGGATTGCCCAACGCCATGGACCTGATGCTCTCGGGCAAGTTCATCAAGGCCGAGAAGGCCTGGTCCTATGGCTTGGTGGACGAGCTGGCTCCGCCCGAGAAACTGATGGACATCGCCCTGGCCGCGGCCGAGAAATTCAAGCGCGGTCTGCTCTCCCACAAGACCCGCCTGGCCAGCCGCCGCTTCGACCGCCTGCCCAGCGCCAGCGAGAAAAAAAACCAGATCGCCTTCATCAAGGCCCAGACCGCGCCCAAGGCCAAGGGCTACCCCGCCCCGTTCGCCATCATCGAGGCGGTGGAAAAGGGCCTGACCACCGACTTCCAGGCCGACATCGCCCGCGAGGCCCAGCTCTTTGGCCAGTTGCTGGTGGGCGAGGTGGCCAAGAACCTGATCAGCACCTTCCTCAACGAGCGCGCGGCCGGCCGCCTGCCCCGCATCAAGGGCCTGACCCCGGCCAAGCCCCGCAAGGTGGCCATGCTGGGCGGCGGCGTGATGGGCTCGGGCATCGTGCACCTGTTGCTGGCGGGCGGCTTTGACGCGGTGCTCTGGGAGATCAACGACCAGGCGGTGGAAAAGGCCCTGGCCGCCATCAAGAAGACCTTCGCCTACCAGATCAAGACCAAGAAGCTAACCCCGGAGAAGCTGGACGCCCTGTTGGCGGCCAAGCTCACCACCACCACCGACCTGGCCGAGCTCAAGGACGTGGACTTGGTCATCGAGGCGGTGCTGGAGAACATGAAGGTCAAGCAGGACATCTGGAAGAAGCTGGAGGGCGTCTGCCGACCGGAGGTAATCTTCGGCACCAACACCTCGGCCCTGCCCATCACCGAGATGGCCAGCATCCTGTCCGACCCCGGTCGCATGATCGGCCTACACTTCTTCAACCCGGCCGAGCGCATGCCGCTTCTGGAGATCATCTGCGCCAAGCAGACCAGCGACCAGACGCTGGCCACCAGCGTGGACTTTGGCCGGGCCATCAAGAAGGTGCCGGTGGTGGTCAACGACGGCCCCGGCTTCTACGTCAGCCGCCAGCTGGGCGGCCTGATGGGCGGCTCGGTCTTCCTGCTGGCCGATGGCGTCAGCGGCGAAGCCATCGAGAAGGCCATGATGGCCGACTTCGGCATGCCCATGGGTCCGGCCACCCTGGCCGACCTGACCGGCATCGACATCAACTACCACGTCAACCAGACCTTCGCCCGCGAGCTGGGCCCGCGCTACGCCGTGCACCCCTTGACCGAGGCCATCTACCAGCTGGGCGACTACGGCCGCAAGACCGGCCGGGGCTCTTTCGACTACAGCGGGCCCAAGCCGGTCCCCAATCCCCGGGTGGCGGCGGTGGTGGCCGATTACCTGAAACAGCACAACGTGGCCCCGCGCGAGGCCAGCTCCCAGGAGATCATCGACCTGATGCTGGGCCTGGCCATCAACGAAGCCGCCCTGATGATGGAGGAGGGCATCTGCGACCGGCCGGCGGACATGGACCTGGCCATGATCATGGGCACCGGGTTCCCGCCCTATCGCGGCGGCATCCTGCGCTACGCCGACCAGTGGGGCCTGAAGAACGTCTACCAGACCCTGGTGGCCCTGGAGGCCAAGTACGGCCCGCGCTTCGCCCCGGCCAAGCTGATCAAGGACATGGCCGAGTCGGGCCGGACCTTCTACCAGGACCGCTAGGCCGGGACCGCGCCGGCGTATAGACATATTGAACGACGAACTCAACGTCTCAAGGAGAGTGGCAAATGCAAGAAGTGGTCATCGCTGGTTACCTGCGCACCGCGCAATCCCGCTGCCGACCCAATGATCCCGGTCGCGACTGCTTCTACCAGTTGCGCGCCGACGAGCTGCTGGCCAAGGTGCTGCCCGAGCTGATCAAACGCAGCGGCGTGGCGCCCGAGGAGATCGACGACTTCATCGTGGGCTCGGCCACCGGCGTGGGCGAGCAGTGGACCTACGGCGGCCGCACCCCGATCTTTTTGGCCAACCTGCCCAACACCATCGCCGCCAAGTTCGTGGACCAGCAGTGCGGCTCGGCCATGGCCGGCATCCACATCGGCTTCATGGAGATCGCCACTGGCAACGCCGACGTGGTCATGGTCGGCGGCATGGAGCATATGACCCGGGTGCCCATGGGCGGCACCACCCAGGACCGCGGCCTGGTGTCCTACAACACCGACCTGTTCCTCTCCCCGGCCTATAAGCACTGGGAGATGATGACCGCCACCAACATGGGGCTCACCGCCGAGAAGCTCTTCGCCCTCAGCGGCCTGAGCAAGGAGGACATGGACCGGTGGGCGGTGCGCAGCCACCAGCGCGCGGCCCAGGCTCAGGCCCAGGGCTTCTTCGACGACGAGATCCTGCCGGTGGACGCTCCCCAGGCCGACGGCAGCGTCATGAGCGTGAAGCTCGACCAGGCGGTGCGCGGCGAGACCAGCCTGGAGGACCTGGCCAAGCTCAAGCCCGCCTTCAAGAAGGACGGCGTGATCACCGCCGGCGTCAGCTCGCCCTTGAACGCCGCCGGCACCGGCCTGATGCTGATGTCCAAGGAGTTCGCCAAGAAAAAGGGCGTCAAGCCCCTGGCCACCATTCGCTCCATCTCCTTCGTGGGCGTGGACCCCACCATCATGGGCCACGGCCCGGTGCCGGCCAGCCTGAAGGCCCTGGAGCGCGCCGGCCTGAAGGCCAGCGAGATCGACTTCTGGGAGATCAACGAGGCGTTCGCCATCGTGGCCCTGAACTGCATCAAGGAGCTGGGCCTGGACCCGGAGAAGGTCAACGTCATGGGTGGCGGCCTGGCCATCGGCCACCCCCTGGGCGCCACCGGTAACCGCCTGGTGGGCACCCTGGCCCGCATCCTTAACGCCAAGGGCGGCCGCTACGGCTGCGCCAACGCCTGCGTGGGCGGCGGCCAGGGCGTGGCCACCATCATCGAGCGCGAAAACTACTAGCCTTGCCCACACCCGCTCAAACCGCCCGCCCCTCGGCTCCCGGCCGGGGGGCGGGGCTTTTCGCGCGCGGGTTTTCACAAATCCAGGACCGGCCCGGACGATGGCCCAGCGGCCCAGCTTTTTCTGGCCTTTTTCCCGGCGATGAGGCAGGCTCGGCGAACCAGACCCCAAACTTGGAGCAATGGCATGGC
>JAIUYB010000546.1 GCA_020216625.1 Desulfarculus sp. | reverse complement strand
GGCCGTAGCCCACCTCGATGCGCAAACGACGCTGGGCCACCGCCACCAGGATCAGCACCCCCCGGTCCTCGCCTTTTTTACCGATGCCCCAGGCCTGGAACAGGCGCACCGCCGCCGTCTCGATGGTCTCGTCCTCCAGGGCGGGCAGGGTGGCCACCACCAGGCTGGCCCCGGTTTTTTGCAACAGCTCCTGGCCCAGGGCGTCGATGGCCTGGGCGTATTGGGGGGGGACCACCTGGGCGTAGTCGGCCAGGGGAGCCTGGGGACGGGGCCAGTCCCGCGCGGCCCCGGCCGGGCCCGCCAGGGCCAGAACCAGGACCAAGGCCAGGGCCAGGAGGGACCAAGGGCCGGGATGCGCTCGGGGGTGTGGGACCAGGGCAGTTATGACGCTACGCTCCCCGCGGCCGCGAAGGCCGCCATTCGTCCTGAATGGTCCGTTCCGGTCCGTCCATGTCACGGGAATCTCGGGAGCCCGGCCGGCGAGACCCTGGCCCGGGCTACAGCCCCTCCGGGGCCAGCGCCTCCAGAAGCTCCTTCTGGCGCTTGGTCAGGCGCTCGGGCACCGCCACGTTGACCTTGACATAGAGGTCGCCGCGCTCGGTGCCATGAAAGTGGGGCAGACCCTGGCCGCGCAGGCGCAGGCGCGCCCCGTTCTGGGTGCCCTTGGGCACGCGCACGGTGAGGGTCTTGCCATCCAGGGTGGTGACCTCCAGGCTGGAGCCCAGGGCGGCCTGGCTGAAGGGCACGTCCCGGGTCATTTCCAGGTCGTCGCCGTCGCGGCGCAACTGGGGGTGGTCCAGGACCCGCACCCGGATGAAGAGGTCGCCGGCCGGGGCCCCGGGCGCGCCGGGCTCGCCCTTGCCGGCCAGGCGCAGCTTCTTGCCGGTGGCGATGCCCGGGGGCACCTTGACGCTGACCCGCTCCACCTGGTTGCCGCGGCGGTAGGAGACCATCTTGGTGGCCCCGTGGAAGACCTCCTCCAGGGTCACCGGCAGCTCGTAGACCAGATCGGTGCCCCGGGCCGGGCCGCCCATGCCGGCGTCGCCGTAGGCCTGGCCGAAGTCGAAGCCCATGCCGCCCATGTCCGGCCGGGGTCCACCGCTGTTGAAGGTGTAGGTGCGGAAGCCCGGCCCGCCGGCGGCCCCCCGGCCACCGCCGCCGAAGATGCGGCCGAAGAAATCGCCGCCCAGGCCCATCTCGCGCAGGATGTCGTTGAGGTCGCTGCCCTTGTAGATGTCTTCCTGGCTATAGCGCTGACGGAAGCCCTGACTACCGAAGGTGTCGTATTCCTTGCGCTTGTTGGGATCGCTCAGGACGGCGTAGGCCTCGCCCACCTCCTTGAACTTCTCCTCGGCGCTCTTGTCTTCTTTGTTGCGGTCGGGGTGGTATTTCAGCGCCAGCTTGCGGTAGGCCTTCTTGATCTCCTCCTGGCTGGCCTTCTTATCCACCCCCAGAACCTGATAGTAATCCTTGGCCATCGCGGCTCTCGGCCTCCGGCGGACAAAGGCCCGAAAGGAATCGGGCGCAAATTAATCCCCCGTCTCCGCTGGGAGACGTCACAAACCTACTATAAGTCGCCCCCCGTAGGCTGTCAAGGAGCGCCGGTCCGGTTTTGTCCGTAGTCTAGCGGCCTTGCGATCTTAGCCCCGCTGGGTGAGGCACCATCCCCCGCTCCGCCCCCACCCCCCGGCGAAAGGCGCGCGGCGCCTTTCGCGCGTTTTTTTCGGAAGGGGCTTGGGGGAACCATTTTGCGCAGCAAAAAGGGTGCCCCCAATCTTCCTCGCCTCCGCCTAGCCCCGTTCACCGCCCAGGCTGAGCCAGCGGCCGGGACGCAGGGCGGTGAAGGCGGCGGGGATCAGGAAAATGATGTCGCGGATGGCGGTCTCGAAGCCGGCTCCGGTGATGCCGGCATAGATCATCAGGCCGATGAAGAAGACCAGCAGGGAGCAGGCCCAGAGGGCGGCGGCGCGGGTGAGCAGGCCGATCAGAAGCAGGGTCCCCACCAGCATCTCCAGCCAGGCCAGGGAGACGCTGGCGGCGTTGATCGCCCAGAGGGGCAGCAGGTCGTAGGTGGCCATGGAGGCGGCGAAATTGGCCGGATCCCAGACCTTGTCGTAGGCGGCGAAGAGGAAGACCCCGGCGGTGATCAGCCGGGCCAACAGCGAGATCAGTTCCAGAATGGCGCTCATGAGGCCGCTCCCCGGCGCGGGCGCTGGATGGGGAAGCCCGACCTCTCCAGCGTTTCCATGCAGCCCTCGATGACGTAGACCTGGTCATGGCCCTGGGCGCGCAGGTGCTGGGCCACGCTGGCGGCGGGGAAGCGGCTGAAGGTCTGGCCGTAGACCAGAACCAGCGGGGCCTGGGCGATAAGCGGCTTCATCAGGGGATAGAGCTTGGCGATCTCGTCGTGGGGCAGCTTCAAGGCTCCGCGCACCCGGGCCTGGGAGTAGTCGCCGGCCGGGCGGGCGTCGATGAGCATGGCCCCGTTTTTGATCTGGGCCAGGGCTTGGTCGCGGGCCATGGGCTGCCACAGCGGCCGGCTGACGGCCTCGGGC
>JAIUYB010000545.1 GCA_020216625.1 Desulfarculus sp. | reverse complement strand
GCCATGGCCCGGGTGATGGAGATGGCCGACCGGGTGGCCTCCACCGACACCACGGTCCTGTTGACCGGCGAGAGCGGCACCGGCAAGGGCCTTCTGGCCCGGCGGCTGCACGAGATGAGCCCCCGCCGCGACCACCCCTTCGTCTCGGTGGACTGCTCCACCCTGGTGCCCACCCTGTTCGAGTCCGAGGTCTTCGGCCACGTAAAAGGGGCCTTCACCGGAGCCGAGGCCAACAAGATCGGCAAGTTCGAGCTGGCCGGAGGCGGCACCCTATTCTTCGACGAGGTGGGCAACATCAGCCGCGACATCCAGGCCAAGCTCTTGAAAGCCGTGGAGGAACGGGCCATCACCAAGGTGGGTAGCCACCGGGTGGTGCGGGTGGACATCCGCTTGGTGGCGGCCACCAACCAGGATCTGCGCGAGGCGGTCAAGAGCGGCGACTTCCGCGAGGACCTGTTCTACCGCCTCAATGTCTTGCACATCCACTTGCCCCCCTTGCGTCAGCGCCGGGAGGACGTGCCGCTCCTTTGCGAGCACTTCCTGCGCCGTTTTCGTCCCCTGGGCCAGGCCCGGGTGCGGGGCTTCACCCCTCGCGCCCTGGAGTTGCTGGCCAACCATGACTGGCCGGGCAACATCCGGGAATTGCAGAACATGCTGCAACGCCTGGTGGTGATGGCCCAGGGACCCTGGATCGACATCGACGACCTGGAGAGCTGCGGTCTGAACCCCAACCGCTCCGCCACCACGCCGGCCGGCGGCCGCCTGCGCCTGGAGGAGGTGGAGCGCGACCACATCGCCAAGGTGCTGGAGATGATGGGCGGGCGGCGCTCGGAGACCGCCCAGGCCCTGGGCATCGACCGCAAGACCCTACGCCTGAAGCTGCGCAAGTATCAATTGGAGACCTGAGCTCCGGTCCCGGGCTTGACCCGGGCGGCGGCACTGGTCACAATCAGAAGAAGAGACCTAGTGTATGGCGGCCAATCGCCCTTCGGCCGCGCCTTAATCTTCTTCGGGGGTCCCGTATGCAGGCCGCGCCACCAACCGAGCTCCGCAGGGCCTTGATCATCGACGACGAGGAAGCCATCCGCGACGCCTGCTCCCGGGTGCTGACCCGCGAGGGTCTGGAGGTCCACACCGCCCCCAACGGCGAGGCCGGCCTGGAGCTGGCCCGACAGGTAAGGCCCGACCTGGTCCTGTTGGACCTGAAAATGCCCAAACTGGCCGGCATGCCGGTGCTGGACGAGCTGAACCTGCTCTGCCCAGACGCGGTGAAGGTGGTGGTGACCGCCTACGCCTCGGTGACCACGGCCATGGAGGCGGTGCGCCACGGGGCCTACGACTTCCTGGCCAAGCCTTTCACTCCCGACGAGCTGCGCCTGGCGGTGAACCGCGGCCTGGAACACCTGCGCCTGCGCCAGGAGAACCAGGCCCTGGCCCGGGCCCGGGATCTGGCCCGCCAGGCCTGCCTGGATGACGCCCAGCAGGGCATCGAGGCCCCCCTGGCGGCGGTGCGCAGGGATCTGGCCGCCCTGGCCGACCAGGCCGGGCTGGACGCCCCGGGCCGAAGCCTGCTGGAATCCTGCGTCCAGCGCCTGGACCAAGTCCTGGCCCTGTTGGCCTCCCTGCCCGAGCGCAACTGACCGGGCGGCGTGCCGCCACGGCCGGGTGCCCCCGGCCTAGGGGCCGAGAGTGACCTGGGCGCGGTGTTGGGGATTCAGAACCTGGGCCGCCACCTGGCGCACCGAGTCCGGAGCGACTTGCTCCAACTGGGCCGGGGTCTTCAGGTAGTTGTCAAAGCCCAGGCCCAAGAGCTCGTCAATGGCCATGGTCATGGCCTGGGCGGCATAACCTTGCAGATTGATGGCCTGGCTGCCCAGGAGATAGGCGCGGGCGCGGTCCACCTCGGCCGGGGTGGGCGCTTGGTCGCGGGCCAGCGCCAACTGGTCTTCCAGCCCGGCCAGGGCCTGGCCGGCCTTGCCCGGCCCCACCGCCAGGTAGGCTCCGAAGGCCCCCACCTGCCAGGCTTCGGTGTAGAAGGGCTGCACCGCGTAGGCCAGGGACCGCTGGTCGCGCAGGACGGTGAACAGCCTGCCGCCCTGGCCGCCCAAAATGGCCTCCAGGGTCTGGAGGGGGAAGCGGCGGGGGTCGTCGGCGGCCGGGGCTTGGAAGGCCACCAGCACCTGGGTCTGCTGGGCCTGGGGGTCGTCGATCTTCTCCACCCGCGGGCTGGCGATGGCCCGGGGTGGGGCGGGCTGGGGGGTGGCCGCCTGGCCGGACACCCCGGCCAGGAGCTTCTCCACCTCGGCCGCCACCGCCTCCGGTTCCACGTCGCCCACCACGCTCAGCACCAGTCCGCCGGGCCCGCGCAGGCTGGCTTGGGCGGCGCGGAGCTGCTCCGGTCCCAACTGGGCCAGGGTCTCGGGGCTGCCTAGGGGGTCCTGGGCGTAGGGATGCTCGCCATAGAGCTCCTGGCGCAGGGCCTTGAAGGCCCGGGCGGTGGGCTGGTCCTGTTGAGCGCGCAGGATGGCCAATTGCTCGGCTTTGGCCCGGGCCACC
>JAIUYB010000544.1 GCA_020216625.1 Desulfarculus sp. | reverse complement strand
CGCCGATTTTTTATTTCCACCGGGTGGCCAGCGACAATCTGGAAGCGGCGGTGCCGGCCGAGGTGTTCGCCGAACACCTGAGGCATTGGCGGGAGTTGGGGGCCCAAAGCGTCAGCCTGGAGCAGATAGCCCGTCATCTGGAAGGCGGCGGATCGCCCTTGCCACCCCGGGCCATCAACATCAGTTTCGACGATTGCTACGCGGATCTGCTGGACCGCGCCTTGCCGCTGTTGGATGAGTTCGGCTTCCAGGCCAGCTTTTTCGCGGTGGCCGGCCACTTGGGCGGAAAAAGCTTCTGGAGTCAGGGCCCGGCGCGGGAGCTGGAGCTGATGAGTGCCGACCACCTGCGCCAGCTGGCCGCCCATGGCCACGAAATCGGCTCCCACGGCTTCCACCACCGCTCCCTGACCTGGCTGCCCCTGGACGAGCTCTGGGCCGAGCTGGCCGACAGCCGCCAGGTCTTGGAGCAAGTCCTGGGCCGTCCGGTGGCGGCCCTGGCCTACCCCTTTGGCGATGTCGCGCCCTGGGTGGCGGAGGCGGCCAACGCCGCCGGCTATCTGACGGCGCGGGGACTGCGGCGCGGCAACCTCCATTCCCGCCAAAGCCTTTTCGACCTGAGCGTGATAAACTCCATGCGGCTTCGCGACCGGGTGAGCCGGGGCAAGATGGCCCACTATCTGGGTCCGTGGTTCGAGTGGGGAGCGCGCAAGGAGGCCATAGGCCGCAGATGGCAGCGACGCCAGACAATGTAGCAACGGGCAGGCGTCCGGCGGTCCTGGCCGCCTGCACCACCGCCATCGGCGACACCGTGCTCTGCACCCCGGCCCTGGTGGCCCTGGGCCAGAAATACGACGTGGACGTGCTGGTGCACCAGCACCGCCTGCCCCTGCTCCAGGGCAACCCCTTCCTGCGCCAATTGCTGCCCTATCGCAACAATCCCTTTCATCGCTCCTATCTGGGCGCCAAGCTCCTGGCCCGCCGTTACGAGCACCTGGTGGTTCTGCACGCCAACGACGACCTGGTGAAGCTTCTGCCCTGGCTGCGCTATGGCCAGGCCGTGAACATCCAGGGCTGGAACATCCCCCATCGCCGGATGCGCGAGTTGAAGGTCTCCAACGACCTGCACGTGGTGGACAAACGTTTGGTGATGGCCCGCTGGGCCGGGGTGGATCCGCACCCGGACTACACCTGGATGAAAGTCTTTCTCACGCCCCAAGAGCTGAGCGAGGCTGACCTCTGGTTGACACGACGCGGCCTGCCCCACGGCCGGCCCCGGGTGGGAATGGTGCTGGGGGCCAGCCATGTGTTCAAACGCTGGCCGGCCGAGCGTTTCGGCCATGTGGCCAGGGCGTTGATCGACCAGGGAGCGGAGGTGATCCTGATCGGCGGCAAGCACGAACTGGACTTGGCCCGCCAGGCTGGCCGGGCCGCCGGCGTCACCTTGCGCGACGGCCACGGTCTGGGCATGCGCCAACTGGCGGCGGTCCTGGCCCGTCTGGACGTGCTGGTGACCAACGACACCGGCCCCCTGCACCTGGCCCAGGCGGTGGACACCCCGGTCCTGGGGCTTTTCGGACCCACCGACCACATCACCATCGGTCCCCGGGGGGACATGCACCGGGTGGTCAAGGTGCCGGTGACCTGCGATCCCTGCCTGACCAAGACCTGCCCCCACCCCGAGTGCCTGCTGGCCATGCAGGAGGAACAGGTTCTGGTGGAGGTGCGGGCGATGCTGGCCCGGCCGGAATACCGCCTGGAGAACCGGGGTTGAGGCTGGCGGTCTGCTATCCCGAGCACCTGGCGCGACCCGCCGCCCGCCGGCTCCAGGTGGCGGCCACCCTGCGCGCCCTGGCCCGGCGGGGGGCCCAGGTCCATTTTTTGGCGGGGCGCTTTACCGGCCTGGAGGCCTGTCTGGCCGAGCTGGGCCTGACCGGGGTGCCGGGTTTGACCTTGGAGCCGGTGGCGATGCTGCAAAAAGGCCCGGGCGCGACCCTGCCGTTTTCCTGGCACGGGGTCTATCACCGCGCGGCCCTGGCCCGTCTGCGCGGCCTGGCGAGGCAAGGTCTTTCCTGGGTCCTGGTGCGCCATCTCAAGCTGGCCGATTACCTCCTGCCCCGCCTGGGCAAGACCGGACCGCGCCTGTGCTTCGAGGCCCACGAGCTATTTAGCCAGACCGCGGCCGAGGAAGGGGCCTCGCCGGCCAAGGTGGCGGAATTGGCGGCCATGGAGACCCGGGTCTTCGGCGGCGCCCACTGTCTGACCGCCATCAGCCGGCCCCTGGCGGCGGAGTTGTCCCACCGGCCGGAGGTGCGTGGCCCGGTGGCCTTGGCCCCCTCGGGGGTGGAGGACAGCTTTTTCGCGGTGGGCGACCAGGCCCGTCAGCCGGACCTGGTGGTCTATGCCGGCGGCCTGGGGGCCTGGAAGGGCGTGGACCTGCTGCTGCGGGCCCTGGCCCTGGTTCCTGGGGCGCGGCTGGAGGTCCGGGGCGGCGAGCCCGGCTCGGTTGATTGGCGACGGCTGGAGACCCTGGCCGAGGAATTGGGCCTGGGAGCGCGGCTGGTGATGC
>JAIUYB010000543.1 GCA_020216625.1 Desulfarculus sp. | reverse complement strand
GGGGGTCGGCCAGGAAGCGGGCGGTGGCCACCACCCCCCGGCCCAGATAGTCCTGGGACGGGGATAGCTGGTAATCGCCGGAATCGATCACCGCGCCATCGCGATCATAGAGAGTCACCGGGTTGTCCGGCCCCGGCGGGATCAGGGCGTGGCCGGCCAGGGCATAGACGTGGCTCTGGCGGTCGATGCAGACCGCCTTCCAGAGACCGCCCTGGCCACCCAGCATCCGGCCGTAGACCAGGGGCAGAACCTCGGCGCTGTTGCGCGGGAGGGGATAGCGCCCGGCCAGGGGCAGGGCCAGATCGGCATCCAGGCCGGCCATCACAGGGCCCTCAGGCCGAGGCTGACCCGCTCCGCCTCCAGGCGGTAGGAATGGACCTGGCCCCGGAAACGGGTCAACCACTCCCGGGGCTCCACCTCGGGATAGCCCAAGGTCAGCTCGCCCACCGCGCCCAACATGCCCTCCAAGGCCTCCATCCGGCTGAAGGGCTTGCGGCCGGCCGGTCCGGCGTTGGACAACTCCACCGTCAGCGAGCCCGCCTCCTCCTGGCGCAGGCTGGCCCAGAGCTGGCCGTCCTGGGCCGCCAGGCTCTCGCGCAGGCGGCCGAAGGAGAGCACCCGGGCCCCGCGCTCCAACAGCGCCTGATTGCCCAGCCCGGCCAGGCGCGCGCCATCGGCCAGGAACAGGCCATCGGCCAGGGTGGGCGAGATGAGACCGGCGCTGCGATCGCTGGGCGCGCGGTCGGAGAAGACCCGCAGACCATGGGCGTTGCGCAGGCTGAAGATGACGACCGGCACCCGGTTGCGCCGGCGGCGGGCGCGATGGAAGGCCTGGCTGAGACTAAACATGGCTTTTGATCACCTCTTCCAGTTGCAGGGCCAGCTCGTGGCTGCCCTGGTGGCGCTGAACCGGGCTGAGGGTGGTGGCCGGCAGGCAGTAGAGGCACCGCCAGGGCTCCTCCAGGAATGGCACGAAAATTAAGGGGCTGAGCAGACCGCTGGCCGGGTCGTGGCAGGCGGCGAACAGGGCCTCGAAGCCGGTCAGGTCGGCGTCGGTCAGGCCCCGGAAGCCGATCTGCCACGACTGGGCCAGACCCCGGGCGCTGCCGCCCAGCTTGCCGGCGTCGGTGACGGTGGTGGAGCGGCCGGCCACCAGGGAGCGCTGGTAGCCGGCCCGGAAGGTGCGCGAGGGGCGAAAGCAGCCGCCCAGGTGGAGCAGCGAGGCCCGCAGGCAGCCCTCGGGGTTGTCCGGGTCGGCGATGGCCAGCCGCCAGTGGCGGGCGCTCCAGTCGGTCAGGCAGACCAGGTGGGGGCTGGTGGGGGCCAGGGCCCGGGCCAGGGCCGGATGCTCCCAGTCGGGGCCGTCATCGGCCAGGAGCCAGACCTCGGCCGCCGGGCTGAGGTTGTGGTCCAACAGGGCCAGGGCCGAGACGGTCTGGGCCTGGCCCAGGTCGATGGTCAGGTGCTCGTTGGCGCAGCCCAGGCTGACCCATTCGGTGTCGCGGTCCTGGTCCAGGAGCATGGCCCCGCCCTGGGAGCGCATGGCCAGGATGGTCCAGGCGTCGCCCAGGGCGAAATCCACGCCCGCCCCGGAGAGCCACTTGATCCGCACCCCGTCGGCCAGGTCCTGGAACCAGGCGCTGGTGGGCCGGCCGGATTCCTCCCAGCCCGGACTGGACGCCCGCCGCCAGCGGAAGCTGGCCTGGCCCACCTCCGCCCCGGCGGCCAAGGAGTCGATCTCCACCAAAAAGACCTGGTCCTGGCCGGCGGTGTGCTCCCCGCCACTGAGGGCGGTGGCCGCTCCCCGGGCCCGAGGGGCGGGCAGTCCCACCAGGCCCGGCCGGGCCGAGGATGCCGTCACTTGGTCCGGGTCGCTGGCCAGGTTCTGGAACAGGAATCCGCAGGCGCTCATGCTTGTCTCCTGGAGCGGGGGTTGCCGCCAAGCCTGGGGAGAGGTTGCCCCAGGGCCGGGGGGCGGCCCAGGAAAACGGGGCGTAAAACCGGCTCCGGGAGGCGCTTCCCGGGGGCAAAACCGGCAGAGTGACGCCAAGGTGGCGAAATGTGTTAAACTTGCCCCGGGAGAAGACCATGGAAAAACAAACCTCGCTCCGCGCCGAGGTGATCATCTACTCCACCCCCGGTTGTGGCCGTTGCCAGGCGGCGGCGGATTTTTTCCGGGCTCGTGGCCTGGCGGTGACCATGCTGGACGTGGCCAGCGACTTCGCGGCCCTGCGCCGCATGGCCCGCCTGGCCCCCGGCGTCCGCACGGTGCCGGTGATCGAGCACCAGGGGCGGGCGCGGGTGGGCTTCGAGCCCGAATACTGGGAGCGCCGGCTGGGAGAACAAGCTTGAACAATCAGATCAACGCCAGCCTGCCCCGGGTGGCGGTGACCTTGGGCGACCCGGCTGGAGTCGGTCCCGAGATCGTGGCCCGCATCTGTCATGATCCGGAGGTGCGCCAGGCGGTGGACCTGGTGGTGGTGGGACGGCGGATGCTCTTGGCCGCCGGCGCCATCGCCTGCGGCATGGCCATGCCCGAGGTTCCAGTGGTGGAGACCAGCGAGGC
>JAIUYB010000542.1 GCA_020216625.1 Desulfarculus sp. | reverse complement strand
CACCACCGTGGCACTGGAACTCAACAACGGCGTCCTGAACCTGCTGGACACCCAGCAGCGCGGCGCGCCGGTGCCGGTGAACCGGGGCGGCAAGCGCAAGGTCAAGACCTTCGAGGTGCCCCACATCCCCCTGGAGGATCGCATCCTGGCTTCCGATCTCCAGAGCATCCGCGCCTTCGGCACCGGCGGGGTCATGAAGGAGGTCAGGGCCGAGGTGATCGCCAAGCTGGCCGACATGCGGGCCAAGCAGGCCATCACCCTGGAGCACCTGCGCATGACCGCCCTCCAGGGCATCATCCTGGACGGCGACGGCTCCAGTGTGATCCTGAACCTGTTCACCGACTTCGGCGTGACCCAGGAGGAGGTGGACTTCGCCCTGGACGTGGATGAAACCGACGTACCCGCCAAGTGCAAGGAGGTCAGTCGTCACATCGAGGACAACCTGAAGGGCGACACTCACACCGGCATTCGCTGCCTGTGCGGTCCCGACTTTTTCGACGCCCTGGTGGCCCACCCCACGGTGGTCACCGCCTACCAGTTCCAGCAAGGCCTGAACCCCCTGCGCAACGATCTGCGCAAGGGTTTCGAGTTCCAGGGCATCGTATTCGAGGAGTACCGGGCCAACGCCACCGCCAGCGACGGCACCACCAACGTGAAGTTCATCGCCGACGACGAGGCCCATTTCTTCCCGGTGGGCACCTCCAGCACTTTCCGGCAGTTCCATGCCCCGGCCGGGTTCATCGAGACGGTGAACACCCTTGGCCGCGAGCTTTACGCCAAGCAGGCGGTGGACGCCAAGTACCAGAAGTGGGTGGACATCTACGTGGAGTCCAACCCCCTGCCCATCTGCATGCGCCCGGCGGTCCTGGTCAAGGGAGCCGCCTAGCCACTCCCCAACCGACAACCCATGACGCCGAACCAGCCGGCGGCCAGGCCCGGCCGGGATGGTGGGGTTTGCTCCTTTACCCGCCTCCCCCGGTCGGGCCACCTCGTGAGGAACCATGGCCAGCTTCCGCGAACACATGCGGGCCGACGCCGCAGCCATCCTGGCCAAGGACGAGGCGGCCGAAGACCTGATCTACACCGCCCAAGGGGCCGCGCCGGTGCCCGTGCGCGGGGTGGTGGAAGAAATGCCGGTGTTGGACGAGGGCCCGGCCGAGATGCCCCGAACCTACCGCACCGGCCTGGGGGAGTGGACCCGGATCATGTTGCCCCGGGCCAGCGTGGCCACCTGCCCGGCCTACCTGGACAAGGTGGCCCGGGCCGCAGCCCCGGCCGACCCGTGGACGATCCAGCAGGCGGGCCCGGAAGGGGCCATGTGGGCCTGCTGGGCCGAGCGCGGCCAGCGCATGGGAAGCCGATGGCAGTCCAGGATGCTCTAACCATCGGGGGGAGGACCTACCCCTTCATTCCCTCCGGGGGCCCCACCGGGACGCTGGTCAAGATCAACGACACCGCCGCGCCCCTGTTGGCCCACCTGGCCGACAACTTCCCGGGCGAGTTCTCCCGGGCGGTGCGGCACGTGGGATGGAGGCTCCGACAGGCCATGGTGGAGTCCGCCTACCACGGCAGCGTGGTTGGCCACGGCTGGCCCCCAATCACGGACTTGCAGAAGCAGCGCGTTCTTGATCGTGCCCGGGCCGAGGATGCAGGCGGGCGCATGCGCAAGGGCCTGACCCCCTGGCACTTCGGACACATTGCTCGGGCCGTGGCCTACAAGTGGGAGTCGGACGCCATGCGGGTCCGGGTGGGATGGCTGTCAAGATCATCCGCCCGCCTGGCGGCCCAGGTCCAGGCTGGGTTTGACACCCCGGTGACACCGAAGATGAGGAAGTTCTTCTGGGCCGCCGGGGTGAAGCCGCCGGCCGGCAACACCATCAGCAGCCCGCCCCGGCCGCTGGTCTACCCCCTGTTCCTGGCTTCCCGGGCCTGGATTGAGCAGACCATCACGGACCGGGTGTTTGAGATCCTGGCCAACGCCCACTCCGGGGCGCGGAGGGCGGCATGAGCCAGCTTCTCGGCTTCGCGGCGATCATTGACCGCTTCAAGGCGGCCATCCTGGCCAGCGACGACCTGGCCGACTGGTGCCAGGAGCAATTCGGAAAGCCTTTAACCCTGTTTATCGGCATGGACCAGCGCAACCCGCCGGGGGAGGACGCTTGCCCCCTGATCATCCTGACCCCCGAGGGCCCGGCCAGCGATGGCGAGGCCCCGGAGGGCGGGCAGCGACGCTACCCCATCGGGGTGCGCTGGGGGGTGGTCAATGACGGGGTGACCACGGTGGGCAACGTGATCACCTACCCCGGCCAGGCCCAGGCCGACCGGATGGGGCAGCTTATTTGGGCGGCCCTAGAGGACGGGTGCGAGGACATGAGCCTGCCCCAGGCCGAGCCGGAGCTTGAGCCTATAGCCTACTTCCCCCTTATCCCGGGGTGGATGCTGGTCACCGTAACCGTTCCGGTCCTGATCGGGGCCGAGATCATCTACTAGCTGTCGTTGTCAAAGAGGTTGTGCACAGATCGCCAGCCTGGAGACCGGTGGTTTGTGGTTGAGGGCAGTGTGCGGCCTGCGGTGGTTGTAG
>JAIUYB010000541.1 GCA_020216625.1 Desulfarculus sp. | reverse complement strand
GAGGCCGCGGCGCTCATCGCCGCCGGACCCGGCGGGAGGTTGTTGGTGGAAAAGCGAAAGAGCGTCAACGTCACCCTGGCGGTGGCCTGGGGGAGGGGACGATGAGCGGTGGTCTGTGGGTGGTGGGCCTGGGTCCGGGCGGGGTGGAGCACCTGACCCCGGCGGCGCGGGAAGCCATCGCCAAGGCCCAGGTGGTGGCCGGCTACAAGGCCTATCTCAAGCTGGCCGCGCCGGTGCTGGCCCCGGGCCAGGAAATCCTGGGCAGCGGCATGACCAAGGAGCTGGAGCGGGCGGCCCAGGCCATGGACCTGGCCCTGGCCGGCAAGCAGGTGGCCCTGATCAGCAGCGGCGACCCCGGCATCTACGCCATGGCGGCGGTGGTCTACGAGGAGGCCCGCAACCGAGGCCTGGACTTCGGCGACGGCCCGGGCCAGTTGGACCTGCGGGTGATTCCGGGAGTGCCGGCGGTGGCGGCGGCGGCGGCCCTGTTGGGCGCGCCGCTCTCCCACGACTTCTGCTGCATCAGCCTCTCCGACCGCCTGACCCCCTGGGAGCTGATCCAGCGCCGGCTGGAGGCGGCGGCGGGTGCGGATTTCGTCATCGCCCTCTACAACCCCAAGAG
Organism: Desulfarculus sp.; assembly: GCA_020216625.1. Classification (GTDB taxonomy): domain Bacteria; phylum Desulfobacterota; class Desulfarculia; order Desulfarculales; family Desulfarculaceae; genus JACRDC01. The sequence goes on along the minus strand of JAIUYB010000541.1, from coordinate 1,965 downwards.
CAAGGGGCGCGACTGGCAGTTGGCCCAGGCCCTGGCGATCATCGGCCGCCACCGCGCGGCCGAGACGCCGGTGGGTCTGGTCAAGGCCGCCATGCGGCCGGAGCAGACGGTGGCCATCACCAGTCTGGGCCAGGCGGCCCAGGCCGAGGTGGACATGCACACCCTGGTCATCGTGGGCAGCTCCCAGAGCTTCGTGCACGCCGGGCGGATGATCACCCCCCGGGGCTATCTGGGCAAGTACGGCCAGGACTGGTCGGCGGCCAAGCCGGGTTAGGACGTCCGGGACACCCGGTGGGACATGGCCCTGTCCCTGTTCCGGGGCTGGCACGACCGCTCCCTGGCCCGCCTGGCGGAGCGGGGCTAGCCCGGTCCTTCGCCACCCCTGGCCAAAGGCGCGCGGCGCCCTTGGCGCAGCCTTTTTCGGAGGGGGCGTGGGGGAACCATTTTTGCGCGGCAAAACGGGTTTTCCCACTCTCTCCCCTCCCCAGGAGACCCCATGGCACCTCAATATCGGCCGATCATGGTGGTGGGCACCGGCAGCCACGTGGGCAAGAGCGTATTGGTGATGGGCCTCTGCCGGCTTTTCCGGCGGCGGGGGATCGACGTGGCCCCCTTCAAGGCCCAGAACATGGCCTTGAACTCGGGCATCACCCCGGAGGGCGACGAGATCGGCCGGGCCCAGATCAGCCAGGCCGAGGCGGCCGGGGTCGCGCCGCACCGGGACATGAACCCCATCCTGCTTAAACCCACCAGCGACCTGGGCTCCCAGGTGATCCTGAACGGCCGGGTTTTGGGCAACTACAAGGGCCGCGATTATTACGCCTTGAAACCCAGGCTGGTCAGGCAGGTGATGGCGGCCTGGCGGCGGCTGGCCGGGGCGCATGAGCTGGTGGTGATGGAGGGGGCGGGCTCCTGCGCGGAGTTGAACTTGAAGCGCCACGACCTGGTGAACATGGCCATGGCCCGGCGGGCGGGGGCCAACGTGCTGCTCACGGCGGACATCGACGCCGGCGGGGTCTTCGCCCAGGTCATCGGCAGCCTGCGGCTGTTGCCTCCGGCCGAGCGGCGGCTGGTCAAGGGGGTGGCCATCAACAAGTTCCGGGGCGACCCGGCGCTTTTCGCCGACGGCATGGCCATCATCGCCAAGAAGGGCGGCGCGCCGGTTTTAGGGCTGATCCCCTGGTTCGGCCAGCGGATCGAGCTGCCCCAGGAGGACGGGGTGGCCCTGGAGCGGGGGGCGGGCTCCTCCGGCGTCGGCCCGGTGCGGGTGGGGGTGGTCCGCCTGAGCCGGATCAGCAACTTCACCGACGCCGACGCTCTCTCGGCCGAGCCCGGGGTGCGCCTGAGCTGGGTCTCCCGGCCCCAGGAGCTGGCCGGCCTGGATCTGTTGCTCCTGCCCGGCACCAAGAACACCCTGGCCGCCCTGGCGGGCCTGAAGGCCAGCGGCCTATTCGAGGCCATCGGCCAGTTCCACGCCCTGGGCGGGCGGGTGCTGGGCCTCTGCGGGGGGTATCAACTCTTGGGCCGGAGCATCGCCGATCCCCTGGGGGTGGAGGGTCCGCCGGACGAGCAGCCGGGCCTGGGGCTGCTGCCCATCGCCACGGTGATGGCCGGGGAGAAGACCACCGCCCGGGCCGAGGCGTTGTGTTTGCGCGATCTGCCCTTCGCGGTGGCTGGCGCGGTGCGGGGCTACGAGATCCACATGGGCCAGAGCGCGCCCTTGGGGCAGGACCGGCCGGCGTTTCGCCTCACCCGGCGGCTGGATGAGATCCTGGACCAGCCGGAGGGCCAGGTGAGCCCCGATGGCCGGGTGGTGGGCACCTACCTGCACGGCCTGTTGGACAATGACGCCCTGCGCGCGGCGGTCTTGGCCTGGGCCGCCGGGGGAAAGGCCGTGGCCGGCCTGGCGGACTACGCGGCCTTCAAGGAGCGGCAGTACGACCTGCTGGCCGACCTGCTGGAGGA
>JAIUYB010000540.1 GCA_020216625.1 Desulfarculus sp. | reverse complement strand
ACTGTAGTAGATTTGCATTGCCACCCCCGATATGGTTGTAACAACCAATTCGGGAGGCGACAATGGTGGCGGTTGACCAAACGTTCACTATTATATGTGGCAACTGTGGCCGGCGGCACCTGAAAAGGGCGGGATCCGTCCATCCGGGTTCGGTTAGTTACTGTCCTTGCGGTGCTCGTATTAGCCTGGAAGGTGACGATTTTGGCGCCGCGGCGAAAGAGCTAGGCCGAGAAGTTGACTCTCTGAGATCGCAATTGGCTCGGATAAGGTTCACGATCAGACGCAAATGATCAACATTTCCGCCATTATCTTTTTTTGCGGACGGTTGGCAGTCCGGGCCGCTGGACGATCGGCCCGGACCAGCCCCCCGCAAATAGCGTTAAGGCCAGGGCTTACTTACATACCTGGCGCTCCTCGGTGCGCACCAGTTGGCCGTTCTCGTAGAACTTCTCCACCACCTTGGTGCAGTTGCCGCTGCTGGAGACCGGATGGGCCTCCACCCGCTGGCTGCCGGACTGGTTGCTATAGGACACCGGCTTCTTGTGTGCCGCGGCTTCGTTGGAAGCCCGGGTGGCGATGTGGGTGATGGTGGCTCCGGCCACCGCGCCGATGGCCGCGCCGATCACACCGCCGCGCCAGGAATCCAATAGCGCGCCAGCCACCGCGCCGGTGGCCGCTCCCACCGCGCCGCCCTGCAACTCGGCCTTGCTGGGCTGATAGAGCGAGCAACTGGCCCCCGCCAGGGCCAGGCAGAGCAGCGCCACAAGACCGACGCGGGGCAGGGTGAATCTTGGCATGGTTGGTTCTCCTTGACAGGCAAAAGGGTTAACCATGGGGCCGCCAGCCCCACCAGGTGAGGGCGGCCCAGGCCGCCAACGCCAGCCAGGCCGGGTATTCCCAGGCCGAGGGCCGGCGGCTGTAGGTGGGAATCACCGGACCCCGACCACCGGCCAACCAAGGCAGGGCGGCCAGCAGCCCCAGAATCGCCCCGGGCATCAGCACCCCACCCACCAACCAAGGCAGGTGGGCCAGCAGGGTCTGCAGGCCCAGGAAAAGCCATGGGGCCTGGGTGGGGCCCTGGGCCGGTCCGACTTCCACCGGGGCCAGGGGCCAGAAGACCGCCGCCCCGGTCAGGACGGCCAGGAGCGACAGGGTGGCCAGGCCCTCGCGGGCCAGCAGGATTTGGCGGTTGACGGGGGGCCGGTCCATGGATTTAGTTTAGCCCGCCGGCCGGGGGCGCACAAGCCGGCTTGCCGGGTTAGGCCGGCTGCCGGTAAGCTCTGGGTCATGGAAGCGACGCGCGACACTCCCCCCAGCCGGCGGGGGCTGCTCAAGGGCCTGGCCCTGGTGACCTGGGCCGGTCTGGTGGCGGCCTTGGGCCTGGGCCTGGGCGCGGCCCTGCGTCTGGCCGGGGCCGGCTCCGGACCCCGATCGCGACCCCGGCTGGATCTGGGACCGGCGGCGGAAATCAAACCGGGCCAGGTGGTCAGCCGCGAGGATGTGGCGCTGCTGCGCGACGCGAACGGCGTCTACGCGCTGTCCCTGGTCTGCCCGCATCTGGGCTGCCGTCCGGTCTGGCGGGCGGAGGAGCGGCGCTTCCTCTGCCCTTGCCACGGCTCGGCCTTCGCCCTCGACGGCCGGCGGCTGATGGGGCCCGCTCCCCGGGGCCTGGCCGGGTTATGGGTGGAGCTGGACAGCCAGGGACACGCCTGGGTGGACCCCAATCGCGGCGTGGACGCCTCGCGCCGTCTGGCCCTGGGCTGAGGCCATGGCCCGGCAAGGTTTCTGGGAGCACCTGCATCCGCCCGTGATCCCGGCCGAGCGTCTGCGCTGGCGGCACACCTTCTGCCTGGGCGGGGCGGCCTTCCTGCTTTTTCTCAGCCTGTGCGCCAGCGGGGTGGTGCTGATGTTCCAGTACACCCCCACCCCCGAGGGAGCGGCGGCCTTTTTCCAGGCCGAGGCCGGGGCCTTGCCCTTCGCCTGGTTTTTTCGCCGCCTGCACTATCTGGCCGGTCAGGCCATGGTCGTCGCCCTGCTCTTGCACCTGGGCCGGGTGCTGGCCAGCGGGGCCTACCTGCCGCCCCGGGCCGTCAACTGGCTGATCGGCCTGGGCCTGCTGCTGCTGACCCTGGCCCTGGACCTCAGCGGCTACATCCTGCGTTGGGACGGGGCCACCCAGGCGGCGGCCACGGTGGTGGGCGGGTTGTTGGGGGCCATGCCCGGGGTGGGAGGGCTCTTTCAGCGACTTATACTCGGCGGAGACACCCTGGGCGAGACCGCCCTGCTGCGTTTCTACGTGCTGCACTGCCTGGCCCTGCCCGGCCTGACCCTGGTGCTGTGTCTGTTGCATTTTTGGCGCATCCGCAAGGACGGCCGGCCCGGCGCGGGCCTGTGAGTCCTTCCGCGCCGATCCGACGGAGTTAAGCCGGCGTTATCGGATTCGAAGGACACCCTCGGGGGGAGCCAAGCTTGGCCGAGTTCGCGGTTTTCATCCCGGTGCTGGACGAGGCCGACCTCCTGCGACCCCATTGCCTGCGCCTGGTGGAACACCTGCAGAACATCACGCCCGACTTCGAGCTGATCATCGCCA
>JAIUYB010000539.1 GCA_020216625.1 Desulfarculus sp. | reverse complement strand
CGGGCCGGCGGTTGGGTGGTGGTCGACGCAGTGGTGGTCGGGACGGTGGTCGGCGGGGTCTGGGCCGGAGCCGGGGCCGGCATGGGGGCCCGGGCCTGGTCGGCTGGCGCGGGCGCGGCGGCGCTCACTCCACCGGCGCCGGCCGGATCGGCCTTCATCTCCACCGCTCCCGGACCGCCCAGCTCCAAGGTCAGGCGGCGGCTGGCGGAATCGTAGAAGGGCAGCACGGTGATGCCCGGGGTGCGAGTGCGCACCACCAGCTCGGTGCCGGCGGCATAGGGCCGTAGCTGCAATGAATGGATCAGGGGATCGGCGGCGGGGGCCGGCAGACCGCGCACTGAGGGGATGCCCACCAGGCGCAGGACCACGGTCTGGGGATCGGAGAGTTCCACCTGGTAGCTGATGGGGGAGTCGGCGCTGAGGATCAGGCGGGTGGTCCGCCCGGTCGGGATCAGCTCGACCGCGGTGACCACCCCGGCCCGGGCGGGCGGGGCCGCCAGGGCCAGCAGGCCGGCCAGGACCCAGACGGCGAGCCAGGCTATCGCGCGCGGGCTGGGGCGCAAGTTCTCCCTTTCCGTGGACTGGGGGGGGCGGTAGTGCCCCCGTGGCATTACAGCAAGAAAAATGCCATTCCCGTCGACGGGTGCTATGCGCATATCTGCTTGTTTTCAGGCGTTTTTATTTCCGTCTTGCCTGTGACGGCGCCGTCTGGCAGGTGTCAAAAACCCGGCGGGACTAATCCAGGGTCACCCGGCCGGCGGGCATCAGCCCCTTTTTCTTGATCTTCTCCACCAAGGTGGTCCGATTGAGCCTGAGCATGGCCGCGGCCTGGTTCTTGACCCAGCCGGTGCGCTCCAGGGCCTGGAGGATCAGGCGGCGCTCGAACTCGTCCACCGCGGTGTTGAAGTCCAGGCCCTCCTCGGGCAGGATCGGGGCCAAGGATCGTTCCTGGCCGGGCTCGGCGGCGGTCTCGGCCTGGGGCGGCAGACCGGCGAATTTGGGCGGCAGGTCTTGGGGCAGGATCAGGTCGTCGTCGGCCAGTATCACCAGCCGTTCCAATAGGTTCTCCAGCTCACGCACATTGCCCGGCCAGTTGTGGCGCAACAACGCCTCCAGGGCCTCGGGGTGCAGACGCTTGACCCCCAACCCCTTGAGCTGGCCCAGGCGCTCCAGGAAGAAATCCGCCAAGAGCGGGATGTCCGAGCGTCGCTCGCGCAGGGGCGGCACCTTGATCGGCACCACATTGAGTCGGTAGAAGAGGTCCTCGCGGAACAAGCCCTCCTCCACCCGACGCCTCAGGTCGCGGTGGGTGGCGGCGATGACCCGGATGTCGGCGTTGATGGTCTTGGCCCCGCCCACCCGCTCGAACTGGTGGTCCTGCAGCACCCGCAGCAGCTTGACCTGCAGCATGGGCGACATGTCGCCCACTTCGTCCAGGAACACGGTGCCACCCTCGGCCATCTCGAAGCGGCCCAGCCTGGTCTTGATGGCCCCGGTGAAGGCGCCCTTCTCGTGGCCAAAGAGCTCGCTTTCCAATAATTCCGATGGTATGGCTCCGCAGTTGACCGGCACCAGGGGGCGGTTGGCCCGGCTGGACTGGGCGTGGACGGCCCGCGCCACCAGCTCCTTGCCGGTGCCGCTCTCGCCCAGGATCAGAACCGTGGCGTCGGTGGCCGCCACCTTGTGGATCAGGCGGAAGACCTCCTGCATGGGCCGGGACTGGCCCACGATGTTGTCCACGTCGTACTTGCGGTTGACCTCCTGGCGGCGCTCGCCGTTGATGCGCCGCAGCCGGCGGAATTGCAGGGCCTGCTCCACCGCCGCCAGCAGGCTCTCCTCGTCCTGGGGATCGGGCACGAAATCAAAGGCCCCCAGGCGCAGGGCCTCCACCGCCGCCGGCACCGTGGGCTCCGGCGAGGTCATGATCACCACCGTCTCCGGCAATCGCTCGCTCAAGGTGGCCACCACCCGGGCGGTGGAGGCCCCGGCCAGACGTTCGGCCAAAAGGATGATGTCAAAAAACTGCTGATCGGCGTAGGCCAGACAGGCGTCGGCGTCGTTGCAACAGCTGACTTGGAATCCCCGGGCGGCTAAGAAATCCCGCATATGCTGGGCCATGGCGGCGCGTCGTTCGGCGATCAGGATGGATATACCATGATTATCATTAGCCATTTTCGCCAGGCTCCCTAGAGGCTGTGACGGACGGCCGCCGCCGTCATAATTCCGACACCTGCTTATTCTCATGAAAATCCAGGCGATTTGCAAGTGCCTTTTATGATGCGGCTATTGGGCTTGGTTCGGGGGGCGGTCCGGTCCGGCGGACCTCAGACTCCGGCTCCAGGCCGATCCGGGGTGGAAAGGGGCTCGGCGGGCTCGCCGTTTGGCCTTAATCCAGGCTAATCCGCCAAGATTAACGCCCCCGGCCGGCGCGCGGCCTTGGGGGCGTCTTGGGGTTTAGTAGTGATTAGTCAGATCTGGAGCAGGTTGCCGAAGGAGACGTCGGCCCCCAGCACCCCGGCGATGCGGCCGTCGGGCCCCCGCAGGGGGGTGGAGATGGTGAAGCAGAAGCTGTCGCTGGCCACCGAGCGGTAGA
>JAIUYB010000538.1 GCA_020216625.1 Desulfarculus sp. | reverse complement strand
AGCCGGGCCCGACCGGCGGCGGCCAGCTCCCGGCGCAGGCCCGCGTCGGTCAGCACCCGGGCGGTCAGCTCCGCCACCAAGATGGGATCCTTGTGGGGCAGCAGCACCCCGCCCGCGCCCAGGGTGCCGGTGACCCCGCTGCTGTCGTAGGCCAGGATGGGCAGACCGAAATGCATGGACTCCACCAGGGGCACGCAGAAGCCCTCGTGCTCGCTGAGGCAGAGATAGACCCCGGCCGCGCGGTAGTAGGCCATCATCTGGGCGAAGCTGGTGTGGCCGGCGAAGTGCACCCCCTCCACCCCCAGCTCCCGGGCCAGCCGGCGCAGGCCGGCGGCGTAGGCCGCCCAGCCGCCCTCCCCGCCCACCAGCAACAGGCGCGCCCCCGGGACCAAACGGTTCAGCCAGTAGTGGGCCTTGATCAGGTCCTCGATCTTCTTGTTGGGCGCGATGCGCCCCACGTGCAGCACCGCCGGCTGGCCGTGGAAGCGGTCCAGCACCGCCTGGTCGGGCGGGGTCTCCAGGACGCCCAGGTCCAGCAGGATCGGCACCTCCTCCACCGCCGGGCAGCCGGCCGCCGTCAGCTCGGCGCAGTTGTAGGCGCTGCACCCCAGGCCCAACTCCATCGCCGGGGCCAGGCGGGCCAATTGCTCGCGGCCCAGGCGGCAGCGCGCGGCCGAGGCCGGGTTGACGCCCTCCAGGAAGTGGGCGGGGGTGATGTTATGGTAGCGCATGACCTTGCGCCCGGGCAGGCCCGGCAGGCGCTCGGCCAGCTCATGGCCGATGGAAAAGTGGAAGATCACCAGGTCCTCTGGCGCCACCTCCTGTTCGAAGTCGGCCAGGCCCCGGGCCTTGCCCCGCAGGCGGGGGTCCTGATTGACGGCGTAGATCTCCGACTCCAGACCCCAGGCGCGCAGGAGCTTCTGATAGGCCTGGACCTCGTTGCCGATGGCGTCGCCAAAGGCGAAGTCGGCCAGGAGCTGGTGCACCGCCGGGCGGCCGTCCCGACGCGTTGGGCGGCGCGTGGGGGCTTGCCAGTCGGGCTTGGGCGCGGGCGCGGGTTCGGCCGCCAGGCGTTCGATCAGCTCCACATAGCGCTGGGTGACCTGGGGCCAGGCGAAGTTTTCCAAAACGTATGCCCGGCCCGCCGCCGCCATCCGGCCGCGCAGCTCGGGCCGGGCCAGCAGCAGATCCAGGCCCTCGGCGAAGCGGGGGTAGTCGGCGAAATGCAGGCCGCCGCCGCTCTGCTCCACGTGGTCCCTGGTCACCGCGCAGCCGGAGTGGACCATCACCGGGGTCCCGGCCAGCCAGGCCTCCATGATCACGATGGAGAAGCTCTCCATCAGCGAGGGCTGGATCAAAATGTCGGCCGCGGCGTAGGCATCGTACTTGTCCTGGAGGGGCACGAAGCCCAGGTCGATGACATGGGCCTCGCCACCGGGGGGGATGGGGGCCTTGAGGTTGCCGATTAACAGGAGCTTCAGCCCCTCCGGCCCGCGCCCCTCCTGCTTGTAGCGCAGGAAGTATTGGATCAACAGCGGCACGTTCTTGCCGGCGTCCTTGCGCCCGGCATAGAGCAAAAACGGCCCCGGCTGGTCGTATTTCTGGCGGAAGCGCGCGGCCTCGCCGCTCCAGTCGGTGTCGATGCCCTCGCCCAGTTGCAAAGGCTCGGTGCGGCCCAGGTCGAAGAGCGAATCGGCCAACCGGCGCTCGGCCGGCACGTGGAAGACGATGGCCCGGGCGGACTCGAAGGCCCGGCGCACCGCCCCCAGGCGGGCGTAGCCCTCGTCGTGCAGGCAGGGGATGATGACGCTCTTCTCGGGATGGATCAGCGGCCCCAGCACCGAGGGGGTAAACAGGTAGGGGATGAAGAAGTAGGGTCCCTCCTCGGGGTGGCGGGCGATGTGCTCAAAAAGCCCCGGGCTGTAGACCATGTGGCGCAGGAAGTCGCGCTCCTCGGCCTCCGAGAGCGGATCGCCGGCCATGACCCGGGCGTTCAGGGCGTTGAAGCGCGCGCCATCGCGGGGGGCGGTGGCGTAGCGGATCACCGGCAGGCCGGCCTCGGTGGCCCGGCCCTCGGGATAGGCCTGCACGTCCCAGTCGGTGCCCAGCCCGCCCAGGCAGGTGGTCAGCACCTGCACCTTCACCCCGGCGGCGGCCAGGTTCTGGGCGGTGCGCCGGGCCTCGGCCTCGGCCCCGCCCGGCACCTGCTCGCCAAACCAGCTCACCACGAAGGTGGCCCGCAGTCTATCGCCTTTGCTCATGCTGGTTTGCGTCCCACCACCGCGTAATCAAGGTGACTATAGAGCAGGTCGTTGAGCCGCTGCACGTTGCGGTTGAAGATGGCGTTGCTCCCGCTGTCCGGCCCCTCGATCCGCTCCAGGCGGAACTCCGGCGGCACCGGGGAGAGATAGAGGACCTCGACATTTTCCAACCCGGCCCACTGCCAGAGGAAGCGGGTGGCCTCGGGGTGGATCGGCTTGTTGTGGGTCAGGTCCAGGTAGAAGGCCCCGGCGAAGGTCAGCAGGCATTGGGGGTTGATGGTCTCGGCGATCAGGATCCCGCCCGGGGCCAGCTTGGCCGCGCAGAGGCTTATG
>JAIUYB010000537.1 GCA_020216625.1 Desulfarculus sp. | reverse complement strand
AGCAAGCCGTCATCAAGGGCAAGCGCAACGACGTGGTCGCCCTGATCCAACAGGCCCTGGACGAGGGGCACGACCCCCAGGACCTGATCAAGCCGGTCATCGAGAGCCAGGGCGGCGCCGGCCAGAGCCTGGGCACCGTGGTCATGGGCACCGTCTTCGGCGACCTGCACGACATCGGCAAGAATTTGGTCTGTCTGATGCTGGAGAGCTCCGGCTTCAAGGTCGTCAACATCGGCGAGAACGCCCCGGCCGACAAGTTCCTGGCCGCCGCCAGCGAGCATAACGCCGACCTGGTGGGCCTCTCCAGCCTGCTCACCACCGGCGACCCCCACGTGAAATCCACCGTGGCCGCCATCAAGCAGAGCGAGTTGGGCGGCAAGGTCAAGGTCATGTGCGGCGGCGCCGCCCTGACCCCCAAGTTCGTCCTGGAGGACTGCCAGGCCGACGGCTACGCCCCCGACGCGGTGGCCGCGGTGCGCATCGCCAAGGACCTGTTGGGAATAGCTTAAGAGAAAACCGGGGAGGCCCTTTTATGAATAAAAGGGTTTCCCCGGCCCCCTTCCCAACACCCTTTGGCGAAATGGCCCCGCCATTTCGCTGGCTTTTCATTGTTCGGGTCAGGAGCGCGCCCGCCTGGCCGGTGCGCTGGTTTTAGGGTATCTAGAAAACGGCGCCGTGACGGTCAAACCCGCGCCATCCAAACTCCAAGCCTTAATCGGATGCGGCATGACCGACGACCCGATCGCTCCCACCCGCCTGATCGTCATCGGCGGTTTCCTGGGTGCGGGCAAGACCAGCCTCCTGCTGGCTTGGTGCCGCCTGCTCCTGGCCCGGGGCCGCCGGGTTGCGGTGCTGGAGAACGAGGCCGGCCGGGTGGGCCTGGACGATGAGTTCCTGCGCCAGGAGGGACTCAGCGTGCGCCATATCCTGGGCGGCTGCGCCTGTTGCGACGGCCTGGGCCGGGTGCTGGAGCAGCTCCGCGCATTCCTGGTGGCCGATCCCGCTCAGGTGGTCTTCATGGAACCCACCGGCCTGGCCGCCTTGGACCAAATCCTGGCCAACCTGCCGCGGGACGATCATCCGCTGTTGGTGCAAGCCGTGGTCCTGGCCGACGCCACCCGCTTCACCACCCTGGCCCGGGGTCTGCCCCGGCTGGTGGCCGCCCAGGTCGTCCCGGCCCAGGCGGTGGTCCTGAGCAAAACCGATCTGGTTTCGGCCGCGCAGGTGGCCGAGGCCCGAGCCGCCCTGGCCGGCCTAAACCCCGAGACCGCGATCCTGGAGGCCGACCTGCTGCGCTCCGCCCCAGCCACCGCCGCCCGGCTGGAGGAGATGCTGAAGTTGTCCGCCCCGCCGCCGGTCGACGCCATGGGCGCGCCCAACGCTGGCCAGGCCCTGAGCCTGGAGCTGGACCTGCCGGCCGGAGGCCTATCCCGCCGTCAGGCCGAGGCCCTGGTGCGACTTTTGGTGGCGGAGTTGCTGGGGCCGAGCGGCTGGGGGCATGTCAAGCTCCTGGGGCGCGACGCCCAAGGCGGAACACACCTGCTCAGCGCCACTGGCCCCCACGACCTCTCCTGGCGGGGTGCGCCGACTGACTTGGCGGGCCGAGCCGGCCTGGCGGGCCGAGCCGGCCTGGCAGTGGTTGTGGCTGGTCCAGCCGCGGGCCAGATCCAGGCCCGCCTGGCCCATCTGCTGCCCCGCCTGGAACCGGAACTGGCCCGAGCCCTGAGCCGGGCCCTGCCCCTCCCGCCAGGCCTGGAGCCGGCTCCCTAGCCGGGCGGTTTCAGGCGGAGGGAGGGGAAGCCAAACGATACTGGCAGGAGGTCAACTGGCAGGTCTGGCACTTGTAGAACTGCTCCCCAGGACGGGGAGGCTCTGTGGTCCAGGGCAGCCAGATGGCGGTGGATTTCAGGGGGCGCATGATGCCCCTGGAGTCGCAGCTCACCCCGATCAGGTCGGCGTCCACGTGGTCGAAGAGCTGCGGCCCGGCCTCCAGCGGCATGCCGACCACGCCGGGGCCAAAGGAGCATCCGCAATGCAGCCCGCGCTGGCCGGCGGCCTGGCGCAGGATCTGGCGACAGTGCTGGACCAGGGCCTCCATCAGCGCCACCCCGGCCGCGTCCAGGAACAGGCCCGCCACCGCGTTGCGCCCCTGGCTCAGAACCTTGGCCTCCTGGTCGAGGGCCGCCCCCAGGGTGCAGACCGCCGCCACCAGGAAGGTGGGCCGGGACTCCAGGACCCGGTCCGGGGCCCGGACCAGCTCGCCGTCGGCCAGCTCCAGACCACGCCCGGCCACCACCGCCGCCACCGGATGGGCGGCGTGGACCAGCCGGGGCTGGGCCAGTTCCTGGGCCCGGCTCAGGGCCGCCTCGGCCTGTTCCCTTAATCCATCGGGCAGGCGGTATCCCGCCCCGCCGGCGTAGCGCTCCACCTGGTGCAGGGGCGTGGGCAGCTCCCGGGCCTCCACCGCCAGGCTGACGGTCTCCATCCCTGGCCTCGCCTGGCCAGACGGCCGCGCCATGCCTAATCGTCCCCGCCGGGAACGCCTGCGGCCGGGAAACGCATGCCGGAGGCGAAGGCCGAATGGAACCGGGGAT
>JAIUYB010000536.1 GCA_020216625.1 Desulfarculus sp. | reverse complement strand
TACACTCTTTCCCCAGGGGGCCATCCTCTCGCTCTCCCCCGGTCGCCGGCCCCCCAATCCGGCCCCGGCAACAGCCCGTCCGGTTGGTTCAGGGCCTTGTTCCCTCGGTCGGCTCCCCGCCGCGCGGGCCAAGGCCCGTGACTCCCATCTCCTGATAGCGCCTCCAAAGCTGGCCCAGATCGCCCTCGATCAGTTGGCGGGCCAGACCGGGGTCCCCGGCGCGGATGGCCTCGACGATGCGGCGGTGAAACTCCTGCACCGACCGGCTGGTCTCGATGCTCAGGTTGCCCCGCAAGCTATCCACCAGCAGTTGGAGCACCGTCTCGCACAAGGCGGCCAACAGGGGGTTGCCAGTCATCACCGCCAACCGGCGATGGAACTCCAGGTTGATCTCGCGCAGGGTTTCGGAGTCGTCAACCACCTGTTCGGCCTGGGCCAGGATCTCCTCCAACTCGGCCACCTGCTCCGGGCCGGCCCGCCCGGCCACCTGGGCCGCGGCCGGCGGCTCCAGCATCAGACGCAGCTCGAACAGGTGGTCCAGGCTGATGGTGCCGCCCTCCAGCAGGTTGGTGATGGCCCCGCTCAGGGGCTTGGCGTAGGCGGCGGCCACGAAGGTGCCACCGCCGGCCCCTTTCTGCACCCGGAGGATGCCGGACATCTCCAGGGTGCGGATGGCCTCGCGCACCACCACCCGGGAGACCCCGAACTGTTCGGCCAGGTCACGCTCCGAGGGCAGGCGCTCGCCCAGGGACAGTTGGCCCGACAGCACCTGACGTCGGATGGTCTGGGCCACCTGCTCATAGGCCTTTTTGCGCTTGATGGCGCTGAACTTCGGTGCCGCGGCGACCACGGTTGCCTCCGGCGGGGCGATGCGTGTCTGGGGATTGGGTGGAGGTCTAAGGTTAGACCATGGCTACAACGCGGCTATCATGCCAAGCCCAGGGCGGGCTTGTCAAGGCGCTAGCGCTCCCGGATTCTGCCGCGTAACGCCCGGATGAGCCGGTTTTCACCCCGCCATCCGGCAGCCCAGGATTTTTTCCATGCGGCGCAGGGCGGCATCGTGGGCCTGGGGGTCGAAATCGGCCACCGCCTGGGGGTGGACCACCACCTGGTAGTCCCGGTTGCGCAAGTCCGAGGCGGTCTCCATCACGCAGATGGAGGTGCAGACCCCGGCCAGATGGACTTCCCTGACCCCGGCCCGGCGCAGGATGTCCTCCAACTCGGTGCCATAGAGGGCGCTGTAGCGGTGTTTGCGCACCAATCGCTCGCCGGCGTTGACCGAGAAGCCGGGCAAGAGCTCCGCCCCCCGGGTGCCGGTGACGCAATGGGGCGGAAAAAGCTGGAACTCCAGGTCGTCGGGGGCATGACTGTCGGCCACGAAGATGATCAGCGATCCCTCCCGACGGTGGGCGGCCAACAGATCCCGCACCGGAGCCACCACCCCGGCGGCCTGGTCCCCGCAATAGAGCGCGCCGTCTGGCTCCAGGAAATCCCGCAGCATGTCTATCACCAACAGGGCCTTTTCGGGCATGGTCGCACCTCCCGCGCGGATGGGATCGCCGGTTGGGTCAATCTTCGCACCAAACCTCGACCCCTGTCCATCCCGGTGGCGCTGGCCGAGGCGATTGGGCGCATACCCGAGGCGATTTGTACGGCTTCGTCGGGCTGGGTATAGTTTAATGATATCACCAAACCGGCCGGACCCGACCTGGTCCAGCGCCAACGCCTGCGAGGCAGCCCTGGCATGACAGAATCACCCCGACTAGACACCCTGGCCGCCGCCCCCGGCAAATCGGACGCTTGGCCCCGCTGGTTCCGGGCCTCCACCGCCCTGGGTCTGGTTCTGGCCCTGATCCTGGTCCTGGCCAGCCTGGCGTTGGCCTGGCGACAGAGCTCCCTGCACCATCAGGAGCTGGAGCGAAGGCTCGGCGCACTGCTGGAGGCCGGCCAGGCCGAGATGCGGGTCTGGGCCCGCGCCCGCCTGGATCGTCTCCTGACCTGGGCGTCCGATCCCGCTTTGGCGGCCCTGGCCCAATCCCCCGCGGAGCGGGACGGGCAACCCGCCTTTCCCGGTCTGGCGGACGCCCGGGCCCACTGGCCCGACCTGGCCGGGGCGACCCTGGTCTCGCCCCAACGCCGCAACCTGGCCGCCCTCGACCCCGGGCAGGTGGGGGCGGTCAACCCCTTGGCCGACCAGGGCGACCTCTTGGGCCAGGTCTTCGCCGGCCGCACCCTGATCGCTCCCCAACCCCCGGCGATCTCTCCGGACCAGGAACGGAAGAACGCGCCGCGCATAGTCCTGGCCGCGCCGGTGAAGGACGGCGGAGGCAGGGTCCTGGCCGCCCTGGTGGTCTTGAGCGACCCCCAGACCGGCGGGCATGGCCTGCTGGGGTTCTGGCGTCTGGGGCCGGGCGAAGGCCTGCTGGCCTTCGACCGCCAGGGCCGGGTCGTCGCCAGCACCGCCGCCGGGGATCAGCCCAGCCAGGATCCCGGCCTGGCCGCCGCCATGCGCAGCGGCCGGATGACCGAATTCAGCCTCGCCGGCCAGCGGCGTCTGGTGATGGGCCGCTGGCTGCCGGAGCTGGACCTGGGGGTG
>JAIUYB010000535.1 GCA_020216625.1 Desulfarculus sp. | reverse complement strand
TCACCACCGCCACCGCCTGGCGGCGAGTCCCAAGCGGGTCCCCCGCCGGAGCCGCCCGAGGTCCGGGAGCGCAACACCCGGGGTCGGATGGGCCCGGGCATGATGCGCCAGTGGTGGGGCGAATCTCCGCCTGGGCCGCGCCAGGGGCCGGCCTACGCCCTGGTGCGCCTGTCCACCCAGGCCTATGAGGAGGCCCGGGAGCAGGATCTGCACCAAGCCCTGTTGCTGGCCGGCCTGATCTTCCTGGCCGCCGCCCTGGTGGGTCTGGGCCTGGTGATGGCGGCCCGCCGCCGCGACCGCGAGATAACCCGCCTGCGCCGGCAGGTGGCCGAGGCGGCCCACCTGGCCGCTGTCGGCCGCCTGGCCGGTTCGGTGGCCCACGAGGTGCGCAACCCCCTCTCGGCCTTGCGCGGACTGGTGCAGTTTTTGGCCAAGGGCGCGGTGCCCGGCTCCCGCCAGTCGGAGATGGCCGGTCTGGCGGTGTCGGAGGTGGATCGCCTGGAGCGGGTGGTCTCGGGTCTGCTGGAATACACCCGGCCGCGCCCTCCCCGCCTCCTGCCCCTGGACCTGGCCGAGAGCATCCAGGGCACCCTGAGCCTGATGGGCGACGACCCCCGGGCCCAGGGGGTGGAAATCGGCCTGGATCTGCCACCTAAGCTGCCCTTGGTAAAAGCCGACCCGGACCAGGTGCGCCAGGTGCTCCTGAATTTGATGATCAACGCCCTGGAAGCCTTGAACGGCCGGGGGCGGCTGGATATCGCCGTACGGGTGGATAAACGGTCAATCTGGGTGGAGGTGGCCGACGATGGTCCGGGCCTGCCCCCGGGACAGGCCGAGCAGGTCTTCGATCCATTCTTCAGCACCCGCGAACGCGGCTCGGGCCTGGGGCTGGCCATCGCCAAACGAATCGTGGAGGCCCACGGCGGGCGGCTCCAGGCCGCCAACCGCGAGGGAGGCGGGGCGCTATTCAGTTTCAGCCTGCCCCGGAATGGAGATGCGGCATGAGCCCCAACCCTTCCAGCCAACCCACGGTGATGGTGGTGGACGACGAACGCGCCCATCGCCTGATGCTCAAGGCCCACCTGGAGGACGCCGGCTACCGGGTCCTGGAGGCGGCCGACGGCGAGGCGGCCTTGACCCTGGCCGAGAAGGAGGCCATCGACCTGGTGCTGATGGACGTGGTGATGCCGCGCCTGGACGGCCAGACCGCCCTGGCCCGCCTGAAGGCCCTGTTGCCCGAGTCCCCGATTTTGATGATGACCGCCTATGGCAGCATCGAGAGCGCGGTGGCGGCCCTGAAAACCGGGGCCGAGGACTACCTGCCCAAACCCCTGGACGTGGAGGAGGTCCTGATCAAGGTGGCCCGCCACCTGGAAAAGGCCAGCCTGGTCCGCCAGGTCAAGGTTCAGGCCGAGCGCCTGGGCGAGCGCTTCGACTTTTCGGCTCTGATTGGGACCAGCCCGCCCATGCTGAGGCTCAAGGACACCCTGGCCCTGGTGGCCCCCTCCGAGGCCACGGTGCTGATCACCGGTGAGAGCGGCACCGGCAAGGAGGTGGTGGCCCAGATCATTCACCAGAACTCTAGGCGCAAGGACGGGCCCCTGGTCAAGGTCAACTGCGCCGCCCTGCCCGAGACGCTTTTGGAAAGCGAACTCTTCGGACATGAGAAGGGCGCCTTCACCGGGGCGGTGGCCCGGCGCGAGGGCCGCTTCAAGGCCGCCGACCACGGCAGCATTTTCATGGACGAGATAGGCGAGATGAGCCCCACCACCCAGGCCAAGCTCCTGCGCGTCCTTCAGGAGGGCGAGTTCACCCCCCTGGGTTCGGACCGAACCCTAAAGGCCGATGTGCGGGTCATCGCCGCCACTAACCGCGACCTGGCCGCGGCCTCCCGTGATGGCTCCTTCCGCGAGGACCTCTACTATCGCCTCAACGTGGTCAACCTGGAGATGCCACCTCTGCGGGCCCGGGGCGAGGATGTGATCACCCTGGCCGAGGAGTACCTGCGCAAGTTCAACCTGAAGAATCACCGTGAGCTGCGCGGCTTCAGCCCGGCGGCCCGGGGGCGGCTGCTGGCCTATGCCTGGCCGGGCAATGTGCGCGAGCTGATCAACGCCGTGGAGAGGGCGGTGATCATGGCCCCCGGCCCCCTGGTGGAGCCTTCCGCCCTGCCCCTGGTGGTGCAGGAGCAAGACCAGGAGCGGGCCGAGACCGGCCTGCGGGCGGGCATGAGCCTGAACCAGGCCGAGCGCCTTTTGATCGAAAAGACTTTGGCGGCCACCGGCGGCAACCGCACCCAGGCGGCCGAATTGCTGGGCATCACCCGCAAGACCTTGCAAAACAAGATCAAGGAGTATGGACTGCCCCCGGCCGACGCCGGACGCGAGGACTGAGCCGCACTCAGGGTTTTAAGAACACAACCACCCGGACCTGCATAATAAGATCCCTAGACGGCGCCAGACTGCATCATCATTCTGCGGTTACTTTCCCCCTTCTGGGCATCGGCCACAATTTTTCTTGTACCATCAAGGAGTTTTGCTTGCCTTTCGCCTGGCAAAGAGCTTGCATAATAATCAGGCCAGCCGCGCGGTGCGGGGTAT
>JAIUYB010000020.1 GCA_020216625.1 Desulfarculus sp. | reverse complement strand
AGCCCCGCCCCGCCGGAGGAGCCCCAGGAAGGCGAGGCGTTCGCCGACGAGGACGAGGAATTACTCATAGGTTTCGTCACAGAATCCCTGGAGCACCTGCAGTCCATCGAGGTCAACATCCTGCTTTTGGAGGACACCCCCGACGACCAGGAAACCCTGGCCGCGGTCTTCCGCCCCTTCCACACCATCAAGGGCGTCAGCGGCTTCCTGAACCTCCAGGACATCAACCACCTCTCCCACATCCTGGAGAACCTGCTGGACCAGGCCCGCAGCGGCCGCCTGGTGGTGGCCGGCGAGGCCATCGACGTGATCCTGGCCGGGGTGGACCAGTTGCGGCAGATGATCCTGGAGGCCCAGGCCGCCTTCCAGGAGAAACGTCCGCGCCGGGCCTTCTTCACCGGAGCCCTGGAGGAACGCATCGAGGCGGTGCTGAGCGGCGAGGCCGTGGCGCCGGAAGCCCCCCCGCCGCCCCGCCTGGGCGAGGTGCTGGTGGAAAGAGGCCTGGTGGAGCCGGAGGCGGTGGAGGAGGCCCTGGCCGAACAGCGCGAACGCCCGGACAAACCCCTGGGCGAGATCCTGTTGAGCAAGGGTTCGGCCGGGCCCTCCGAGGTGGCCGAGGGCCTCAAGGCCCAGCGCGCCATGGCCCAGGGCGCCCGCCAGGTGCAGGCCCAGGAAGTCAAGATCGACACCGTCAAGCTGGACAACCTCCTGGACATGGTGGGCGAGCTGGTCATCGCCCAGAGCATGGTGGCCGCCAACCCCAAGGTCCAGTCCATCAACGACCGCAAGCTCTCCGCCGACCTCTCCCAACTGGCCCGCATCACCACCGAGCTGCAGAAGAGCACCATGGCCATGCGCATGGTGCCCATCAAGCAGACCTTCCAGAAGATGGTCCGGGTGGTGCGCGACACCGCCAAGAAACAGGGCAAGGCGGTGCGCCTGCTGCTGGAAGGCGAGACCACCGAGATCGACCGCAACATGGTCGAGAAGTTTTACGAGCCCCTGGTGCACATGGTGCGCAATTCGGTGGACCATGGCATCGAATCGGCCGGCGAGCGTCTGGCGGCCGGCAAGCCCGAGGAGGGCACCGTGACCCTGGCCGCCTACCACAAGGGCGGCAACGTCTGCATCGAGATCCGCGACGACGGCAAGGGCCTGAACCGGCAGAAGATCGTGGCCAAGGCCATGGAGCGCGGGTTGATCAGCGGCGACGAGGGCCTCTCCGACGAGGAGGCCTTCCATCTGATCTTCGAGCCCGGCTTTTCCACCGCCGAGGTGATCACCGACATCAGCGGCCGCGGCGTGGGCATGGACGTGGTCAAACGCACCATGGAGGAGCTGCGGGGCAAGATCGAGATCCGCTCCCTGGAAGGCCAGGGCACCACCTTCACCATCGCCCTGCCGCTCACCCTGGCCATCATCGATGGCATGGTGGTGGAGGCCGCCGGCGAGCGTTTCATCCTGCCCACGGTGGCGGTGGTGGAGTCCCTGCGTCCCCGGCGCGAGGAATACAGCACCGTCCAGGGACGGGGCGAGATGATCATGATCCGCGGCAATCTGCTGCCCTTGATCCGCCTGCACCAGGTGGTGGACGACGGCCACGAGCGTCCCGAGCCCTGGGACACCCTGGTGGTGGTGGTGGAGCACCATGGACAGCGGCGCTGCCTCTTGGTGGACCGCCTCATCGGCCGCCAGGAGGTGGTCATCAAGTCCCTCGGCGAGAGCCTCAAGGACGTCAAGGTGGTGGCTGGCGGGGCCATCATGGGCGACGGCCGGGTGGGCTTGATCCTGGACGTGGAAGGGGTCTTCAAGGCCCACGAGAATCGCCGGGCCTAACGCCGCCCGCGTCCGGCGCAACGCACATTGGGCAAAGCGATGGATGGCAACATGGAGACCAACGGCGCCAGCCAGGTGGAACCCCAGGAGCAGAGCCGCCAACTGGGCGGCAAGTATCTCACCTTCCAACTGGGCGAGGAGCAGTTCGGCCTGGAAATCCTGAAAGTACGCGAGATAATTGGCGTTTTGGACGTGACCAAGGTCCCCCAGACCGCGTCTTTCGTGCGGGGGGTGATCAACCTGCGCGGCAAGGTGATCCCGGTGATGGACCTGCGCCTGCGCTTCGGCCTGCCCTGGCGCGAGGATGACGAGCGCACCTGCACCATCGTGGTGGAGGTGGGCGAAGCCGACGGCCATCGCCGCCTGATGGGCATCGTGGTGGACCAGGTGCGGGAGGTGGTCAGCGTGCGCGACGAGGACGTGGAGAAAACCCCCAGCTTCGGGGTGGAGCTGGACACCGCCTACATCCTGGGCATGGCCAAGCTGGAGGGCGGGGTGAAAATCCTCCTGGATATCGATCGCGTGGTGGCCGACAGCCAACTGGTCCTGGGCTAGGGCCACGGGCATGGTCCGAGCACGCCCAGGACAGGGGACGGGCAATGGCGCCGACGGCGCGTCCGCCGCCGTGGGCGTGCTGGACGGCGGCCTAACCGGCGGCTTCCAACTCACCGAGGCGCAGTTTTCCAAGCTGGCCAGCCTGGTCTATCGGCTCTGCGGCATCCATCTGGGCGAGGGCAAACGCGAGCTGTTGCGGGCCCGCCTGGCCAAGCGCCTGCGCGCCACTGGCTGCCGCGACGTGCAGGAATACATCGAACGCCTGGAGGGCGACCGCAGCGGCCACGAACTGGTCTGCTTCCTGGACGTCATCACCACCAATAAAACCGACTTCTTCCGCGAACCCAAGCACTTCGAGTTCCTGGTGGACGACGTCCTGCCCAAGCTGGACAAGCTCTGCCATGGCAATGAACCTCTGCGCATCTGGTCGGCGGCCTGCTCCACCGGTGAGGAGCCCTACACCCTGGCCATGGTGCTGATGGAGAATCGCGCCCTGTGGGAGCGGCGGGGGGCCGGCATCCTGGCCTCGGATCTGTCCACCAAGGTTCTGGAGCAAGCCCAGAACGGGGTCTACGCCCAGGACCGGGTGGCCGACATCCCCCGTCCCTTCCTGACCAAATATTTCCAGCGCGGCACCAACCGCTGGGCCGGTTATGTCCGGGTCCGACCGGAGCTGCGCAAGATGATTCAGTACCGCCGCCTCAACCTGATGGACAACTTCGACTTCGACAAACCGTTTCACGTCATCTTTTGCCGCAACGTTATGATATATTTTGACAAACCTACCCAGGAGCGCCTGGTGGAGAAGTTCCGCGCCTGCCTGGTCCAGGGCGGCTACCTGATGGTCGGTCATTCGGAGAGCCTGACCGGCATCCATCACCGCCTGGCCTTCACCCGGCCGGCGGTCTATCGTCGACAGGATTGAGTCCGGCCGGCCCCCGCGCCCGCGGCGGCCCCGGCAAGGGAGAGGACACATGGCCCTGGTCTCCGGACGCCCCATCCGCGTAGTCATCGTCGACGACTCGGCCGTGGTCAGGCAGGTGCTAAGCAAGGCCCTGGCCAACCAGCCCGACATCGAGGTGGTGGGCACCGCCACCGACCCCTACGTGGCTCGGGACAAGATCGTCCAACTGGAGCCGGACGTCATCACCCTGGACATCGAGATGCCGCGCATGGACGGCCTGACCTTCCTGCGCAAGCTGATGCAGCACCGGCCCATGCCGGTGATAATCCTCTCCTCGCTGACCCAGAAGGGCGGACGCCTGGCCCTGGAGGCCATCGAGGCCGGGGCGGTGGAGGTGCTCTCCAAGCCCGGGGGCTCCTTCAGCGTGGGGGAGATGGCCGAGCAATTGGCCGAGAAGATCCGGGCCGCGGCCAAGGCCCGCCCCCTGGCCCGTCCGGTCGGTGACGTCGCCACCGCCATGGTGGCCGCGCCCATCACCTCGGTGGACCTGACCCACAAGATCGTGGCCATCGGGGCCAGCACCGGCGGCACCGAGGCCATCAAGCAGGTGCTGGGCCGCCTGCCAGCCACGGTGCCAGGCATCGTGGTGGTGCAACACATGCCCCCGCGTTTCACCACCGCCTTCGCCGGCCGCCTGGATGGGCTCTGCCCCTTCGAGGTCAAGGAGGCCGAAGATGGCGACAGCGTCTATCCCGGCCGCTGCCTCATCGCCCCCGGCAACTTCCACATGATGCTGCGCCGTTCCGGGGCCCGCTACTACGTGGAGGTCAAGACCGGACCCATGGTCCACCACCAGCGCCCGGCGGTGGATGTGCTCTTCCGCTCGGTGGCCAAGGCCGCGGGCAAGAACGCCATGGGAGTGATCCTCACCGGCATGGGCGCGGACGGGGCCGAGGGTCTGTTGCAGATGCGCCAGGCCGGGGCCCACACCGTGGGCCAGGACGAGGCCTCCTGCGTGGTCTATGGCATGCCCAA
Source organism: Desulfarculus sp. (assembly GCA_020216625.1). Lineage (GTDB taxonomy): Bacteria > Desulfobacterota > Desulfarculia > Desulfarculales > Desulfarculaceae > JACRDC01. The sequence continues at coordinate 8,247 of JAIUYB010000020.1, read as the reverse complement.
GGCCGCCTTCGAGCTGGGAGCGGTGGCCAAGGTGATGTCCCTGAACGACATCGCCGGCGAGATCATGCGCGTGGTCTCCACCACCTAGCCGCCCGCTCCCCTCCACGGTTCCCGAACCACGGGCCCCGCGCCGCCCCGACCGCGCGGGGCCCTGGCGTTTGGCCGATCCGATGCTTAGCCTAGGTTGCAGAAGATCAAGCGCCAGTTCCCCGAGCGTTGGCCGGGCGGGAGGGGCCGGCCGGAGCCGCTGAAGGCTGGCGGAAGGAGTGCGGTCATGGAAGGGATCATCGATCTGATCACCGGGCGCCAACTGCCCGACAGCGAAGACGAGCCGGTGCGCCAGGCGGCCGAGGCCCGGCTGCTGGAGCTGGGCTATCGGCCCGAACAGGTGGCGGTGGATCACTGCCGCCAGGTGGAAACCGACCAGGGGCCGCTGCCGGTCAGGGCCGACCTCTTGGTCAGCCTGGAGGGGCGGCCGGCGCTCTTGATCCGCTGCGCCCGGGGGTCGTTGGTCAGCCGCGAGCGCGAGGCGGTGGCCGCCGCCCGCCTGGTGGCCGACCCCTGGCCCCCCCTGAGCGCGGTCTATAACGGCGAATCCGGGGAGTTGCTGGACACCGCCGAGGGCAAGGTCCTGGCCGAGGGCGGGAACGCCCTGCCCGGGCCGGAGGCCCTGGCCGAACTCATGGCCCGGCGCGCCCCCCGCGGGGCCAGCGAGCGCGAGACGCTCCAGGCCGCGAGGATCTACCGCGCCTATGGCTTCATTTCCTGTCCGGGGCAGTGCTCGGTCTAGGGCCGGCGGTGGATCGCCGGCCCGGCGCGCGGGGGCGGACGGAGGGGACGCTCCTACAGCCTATTTGTATATAACCAGCTTCTGATCGATCTTGATCGCCTCGCCCTGCTTCAGATCGTTCCAGCGCATGATGTCCTTCATGGAGACATCGTAGCGCTGGGCCACCGTGAACAGGGTGTCTCCCCGGCGCACGGTGTAGATCTGCTTGCTCTTTCTGGCCTCGTCGCCATCCTCGGCGGCCGGGGCCTTGGCCGCGGGTTTAGCCTCGGCCTTGGGAGCGGGCTTGGGCTCGGCCTTGGGCGGGGCGGGCTTGGCCTCCGGCTTGGTTTCTGGCTTGGGGGCCGGGCGGGCCGGGGCCTCCTCGACTTGGTGGGTGGCCGGGGCCCTGGGCGCCGGACGGGCGCCCAGGCCGTCCAGGCGCTCCTGCAGGGCCTGGACCTTGACATTGAGCTCGGTGAGCTTGGTGATGGCCCCGGCCCGGCCCCGCACCGCCTCCAGCTCCTTTTCCAGGGTGACCAGGCGCAGCATCAGGCTGGAGACATCCTTCTCCAGTTTGGCCACCCGCTCGGCGGTGCCACCCATCACCACATCGGGGCTGGGCAGGGGGCCGGGCACCGGCTCGGGGGTCGAAACCAGGCCGAAGATGGCCACCACCAGGGCGATCACCGCCACCGCCAGACCCAGCCCGGCCAACAGGCGGCCGCCCGAGCCGCTGGCGGAAGCGCCGGGGCGATAGGGGATCGCTGGCGAGGGCCCGGGCCGTCCGCCGCCCAGACCGGGTTCGGGCGGTTCGGGGCGGATGTCGAAGCGGGGTCCCATGCCGTCCAGGTTACTGGCCATTTCCATGCTCCAGGCGGCGGCCTCCGGGGCCGCGCGGGGGTGTTTCAGTCGGTCCGCGGTGGTCCCGACCCTCGTTGCACTGCCTAAAAGGTATAGCACCCCGGGCCTTCACGCTCAAGACGGGGCTATTGCTCGCCCACGAAGTCCGGCCTGAAGGCCCGGCGAGGCAGGCGACGGGCGGCGCGGATTTCCTCCAGCAGTCGGTCGCGGTCCCGGGGCAGACCACCGGCCAAGTCGAGGTAATTGGTGTAGTGGTCGCTGGTCAAATCCAAGGGGCCATGCAGCCCGGCGATCAGCTCGGCGGTCTCGTCCAGGATCTGGTGGGGGGTGCAGAGGGTGAAACGCCCCTTGCGGATCTGGTGCAACAACAGGGTGTCGACCTTGGGCACCAGGGTGCGCAGACGGATGGTCGGGGCGCCGGCTTGGTTGATGGCGTTGATCACCTGGACCGTGGCCCGGGCGTGATCCCGGGAATCCTCCGGCCCGGCCAGACCCAAGAGCACATAGAGATTGAGCTCCAGGCCGGCCTCCAGGGCCATCCGCCCGGCCGCCACCTGGTCGGCGCCGTGGCAGCCCTTCTTGACCCGGTCCAGGGTGGGGTCGTGGCCGGATTCAAGGCCCAGATGCAGACGGGACAGCCCGGCCGCCCGAAGCCGGGCCAGGCCCTCCCGGCCGTGTCCCAGGATGGACCGCACCGAGGCGTAGGTGGTGATGCGCTCCAAGTCTGGGAAACGCTCCCCGGCCGCCCGGCAGACCGCCTCCAGTTGTTCGGTGGGCATGGCCAGGCTGTCGCCAGCGGGCAGGAAGATGGCCCGCACCCCCGGTCCCAACTCTTCGCGAGCCTGGTCCAGATCGGCCACGATCTCGGCCACCGGACGCACCGCGAAGCGCGGCCCGCGCTTGTAGACCATGCAAAACGAGCACTTGTTGTGGGGGCAGCCGATGGTGGCCTGCACTAGCAGGCTCCAGGCTTCCGAGGGCGGGCGGTAGATGGGACCGAGGTGCCGCATGGCCAAGGCTTACCCCCGGCCGGGCGCCTGGTCAAGGCCAGGGCAGACAGCGTCTTGACCAACATGATAAAATAATAACCGTTCTGCCCCCAAGGAGCGACTTCATGGATCAGCGCGGCCAGGAAATCCTGGCCCGGGCCTTGGCGCGGGACCAGTTGCCCAGCCTCTCGGCCATCGCCTTGCGCCTGGTGCAGATGGCCTCGGACGAGGAAGTCTCGGCCCCGGAGCTGGCCCGGATCATCACCCAGGACCCGGGGCTGGCCGCCCGCCTGCTGCGGATGGCCAACAGCCCGGCCTTCCGCCGTGGCAGCCAGGAGATCACCAGCCTGGACCGGGCGGTGGTGCTGCTGGGTCTGCGCGAGGTGCGGATCATGGCGCTGTCCATCAGCCTGCGCGACACCTTGCCCACCAAGGGCAAGGGATTGGATTACCGAATCTTCTGGCGCGCATCCCTCTATCGTGCCCTGCTCTCGCGCGCCATCGCCAACCGCCTGGCCCTGCCCCAACCCGAGGAGGCCTTTGTGGCCGGCCTGCTCTTGGAGACCGGCCTGCCCATCCTGTTGCGAGTCCTCAAACCCGAGGAGTTGGATGGCTTCCCCGGCCTGGGGGCCTCCCTGCGCGCGCAAATGGTCTGGGAGCGCCAGCGCCTGGGCTTGGATCACCGCCAGGTGGGGGCCGAGGTGATGCGGCGTTGGGGCCTGCCCCAGACCCTGGTGGCCTGCCAGGGGGTGTTGCAGGAGTCCTCGCGCGACCAGGCTCCACTGCTCAAGGAGGTCACCGATTTCGCCCGCCAGGCGGCCGAGGCTTTCTTGCTGCCCGAGAAGCTGCTCACCGACGTGCATCAGATCGCCTGGCGCTATTTCGGCCTGGACGACGATACGGTCAACCTGCTCCTGACCGAGGCCCTCTTGGCCGCTGGCGAGGCGGCCGCCGCCCTGGAGGTGGACCTGGATCCGGAGGCCGACCTTCTGGCGGTGGTGGAAAAGGCCAACCAAACCCTGGCGGGGCTGACCAGTCGCTTGGATGAAGAGTTGCATAACTATCTCCCGCCCGCGTCCGGCTCCGCCCCGGCCAGAGCCGCCTCCGGGGAGGGGGACCAACTGCGCCGGGCCCAGGACGAGGCGGTGGCCCACACCCTGGACGCGGTGGCCCACGAGATCCGCAACCCCTTGATGAGCGTGGGCGGCTTCGCCCGACGCCTGGCGGCCCAGGCCGCCGCCGGCGACAAGGTCCAGCGCTACGCCCAGGCCATCCTGGCCGAGGCCGCTCGGTTGGATCAGGCCCTGGATCAGATCAACCGCATGCTCTCGCCCTATCAGCCCCGCCCCCGCAAGCTGGATCTGGCTCAACTGCTGGCCCGCATGGCCGAACCCGGCCAAGGGCTCCTGGTCAACCTGCCCGAGGGACCGCTGTTGATCTGGGCCGACCCCCAGGGCCTGGAGGCGGCCCTGGGCCACCTGCTGGCCTACGCCCGCCATCTGCTGGTGGATCGGGACGCCACCCCCTGTCTGCGCTTGAGCCTCACCGCCGACCCCCAGGGGGTGCGCTTGATTTGCCAGGGCAAGGGAGCGCCGCCGGCCAACCAAGCCGACGCCATGGCCCGGCGGGCCTTTGGCCCCGAGTTGGCCTTGGCCCAAGCCCGGCGCATCGCCGCCGCCCATGGCGGCGAGGTGGAACTGGGCCCCGACCCCCAGGGCGAAGGCTTCATCCTGACCCTGCGCCTGCCCAACGGCGCGGCCCAGGCCGCCTGAGGGCTAAGAAACCATGACTAAGCCCGGCTTGCCGAAATGGGTGCGTTTCTGGCATAATTAGGGGCGTTGGATACACCATGACCCGGAGGAGCGACATGGCCGGCGAACCAGCCAAGAAGGAAGAGACCTCCAACCTCGCCGAGCGCGTGGCCGGAAAGTTCCTTACCTTCGATTTGGCCGAGGAGGAATACGGACTGGAAATCCTGCGCGTGCGGGAGATCATCGGCATGATGGCCATCACCCCGGTGCCGCGGACCCCGGACTTCGTGCGCGGCGTGATCAACCTGCGCGGCAAGGTGATCCCGGTCATCGACCTGCGGCTCAAGTTCGGCCTGCCCTACAAAGAGCCCGACGAGCGCACCTGCGTGATCGTGGTGGAAGTGATGAATGACGGCCGCACGGTGCAGATGGGCATCGTGGTGGACCGCGTCAACGAGGTGGTCGACGTCAAGCCCGGCGAGGTGGAGCCCACCCCCAGCTTCGGCGTGGCCCTGGACACCGCCTTCATCCTGGGTATGGCCAAGGTGCAGGGCAAGGTCAAGATCCTGCTGGACATCGACCGGGTGCTCACCACCAGCGAGGTCGCCGCCCTGAGCTCCTTCTAGGCCGCCTCCACCCCCGCTTCGCCAACCGTCACGGCCCGCTCCCCTCCGGGGGGCGGGCCGTGTTTCCATTCCCGCGCCGGTGCGCGGTCGGGGCTAAAACGCCTTGTCGATGGCCTGCTGCAAAGCGTTGAAATCCACCGTCAACTCCTGGATGAAAACCAGGCGGCCCTCGCGGTCCAACACCAGGATGCCCGGAGTGGCGATGATGTCGTAGGCGTCGGCGAAGGGCACCGAGTCCTGGGGGCCCACGTCCATCAGCAAGGGTCCGGGCAGCTTGTGCTCGGCGGCGTAGGAGCGCACCACCGGGGCCATGGCCTGGCCGTCGGTGTTGATCAGAATCATGGTGAAGGGATTGCCCTCCAGGCGCTTGGCCAAGGCCAGGAGGTGGGGCATTTCCTTCTGGCAGTGGGGGCAGGAGACCGACCAGTAGACGATCAACGCCACCTTGCCCTTGGTCAGGGCCTTGAGATCCTTGGGGGAGCCGTCGAGATCGGGCAGGGCCAGGGGCGGCAGGGCCAAGCCGGGCTTGACCAGGGCCAGGGCGGGCAGGGTCGGGGCCAGGAGGCACAGGGCCAACAAGACCAGGATCAGGCGGCGGATGCTTGCCATGCCAAAAAACCTCGCGTGGTGAGGGTGCCGTTGGCGGGGCCGGGGCGCCCCGGCAGAAGGTTAGCACAGGTCCGGCCTCGGGGCCAGGGGCCGCCCAGGGTCCGGTTGGGAATGTCAGTTTAGGGCCACCCGGCGGACCTCCAGGCTCACCGGGACGGTGTTGGCCTGGTTCTCGTAGAGATAACGAATGGTGACGCTCTCGACTCGATTCACCTTGCCGCCCAGGAACAGGCCGCTAAGGTAGCTCTGGGCGCTGAAGGTCTCCCCGCTGGGGTCGTGGATTCGCCAGGACTGGGCCACCGGGGCCGGACCGTGGCGGGCGCTCAGGCTCACCGCCCGCTTGGCCAGGGCCCATTCGGCGGTGTCCACCCCGGCCTGGAGGTTGAAGACATGGGGGATGCCCTGGTCGTCCATGACGATGACCTGGGCCACGGTCTGATTCTCCTGCACCTGGACGCCGTTGGCCAAAAGGCTGACCACCATCACCCGGCTGACGTTGTTCAGCCAGGACGGGGCCCTGAGCACCAGCTCGGGGTTGTCCGGCCCCAGGTGGACCGGGGAGTGCAGCAGATCGGCCCGCGACAACGCCAGGAGCTCGGCCCCCTCCGGATCGATCTGGGGTCGGTTCATCAGCAACAGCGGGGCCAGGGCCACCAACAGGGCCAGGGCGCTGACCAGGGTGCCCAGCAGCCGGCCTCCGGGTCCGGGCTCTGACCACTCCTGGCGGCCCAGCAAGGGCAGGGAATAGGCCGCCAGCAAGCCGGCGCAGATCACCAGAAAGGCCCCCAGACCCACGGCCCGCAACCAGGTGGCCTGCTCCAGGGACAGGCCAACCTCCGGCCGCCACCAGGCCAGAGCCAGGGTGATCACCACCCCCAAGCCCCACCATAACAACACCATGGCCCGCAGCAGCCAATACAGGGGCGGAGAGTCGGATGGCTCGGGCTCCCCGCCCGAAGGCAGCGGACGCAATAGCCGCGGCAGGCTCAACCCCAGGAGCAGGGGCGGAGGCAGGGCGAGCTGCCACAGGGGCGGCCAGGTCAGGGCCAGGGCCGGCCCCAGGCCCAGGCCCAAGGCCAGGAAGGTCAGCCAGGCGTTGCGGGCCTGGACGCCATAGAGCCGCAGCGCCAGGAAGACCCCGCCGCAGGTGATCCCCCACAGCAGCGCCGCCCCGGCCACCCGGGCCAGAACCTCTGGGGACGGCCAGGGCGCCAACACCAAATCGGTGCGGGCCCAGGGGGCCAGCAGCAGTACGGCCAGCGCCGCCACTCCGGCCAGGCAAGCGGCGACCCGCAGCCGCCCGGCCCGGCCGCCGCTTTCCGGGGACAACGCCAGGTCCATGGTCAGGCCGGTCAGGCGCAGGTTCACCGCGGCCAGATAGGCCGCCCCCAGCCAGAGCTTGTAGTTGCCCAGCTCCCGGCCGCAGAGCAAGAAGGCCAGAAAGAGCAACCCCAGGGCGAAGGCCCCCCGGCGGCAGGCCCGGGAACGGGCTGACTCCGGTCGTCGCCAGGTGGCGGGGGTCAGGCCGGTCAGGTCCACCAAGGCCGGCAGGGCCAGAAGCACCAGCCAGGCCAGGGCGAACCAGACATCCTCCCGCCCCAGGCGGGGAAGCTGAGTCCAGGGCCAGACCCGCCAAACCAGGCCAGCCAGGGTCAGGCCCAGCCCGGCCTCCAGCACCTCGCCCCAGCGTTTCGCCATGCGCTCAGTCGCCATAGCCCGCCTCGCGGTAGACGGCCAGGGTTTCCAAGGCGGTGCGCCGCCAGGAGAAACCGGCCGCCTGCCGGAGCCCTCGCGCCCGCAGCTCCGCCGCCAACTCCGGCCGGGCGGTCAGTTCCAGGAGCGCCTGGACCAATCCCTGGACGTCGCCCGGCTCCACCAGCAATCCGGCCGAGCCCACCACCTCGGGCACCGCCCCGGCCCGGGCCGCCACCACCGGGGCGCCGCAGGCCATGGCCTCCAGGGGTGGCAGGCCGAAGCCTTCGTAAAGGCTGGGGCAAACAAAGGCCGCGCACTCGCCGAACAGAGCCGGCAGATCGGTGTCGGGCACATAGCCCAGCTCCCGCACCTGGTCCTGCAGACCCAGGCGGACGATGGCCTCCCGCAGCAGGGGGTATTGACGGTCATTGTCGATGCGCCCCACCAGGGCCAGGGACCGGGGCCGACCCGCCTGGACCAGGGCCGCCAACGCCTCCAAAAGCACCGTCAAGCCCTTGCGCTGGTCGATGCCGCCCAGGTAGAGGAAGAAATTCCCGGGTTCCAGGCCCCAACGGGCCAGCACCGCCGCCCGGGCCGCCGGGTCGTCCAGCGGGGCCAGGCCGGGGTCGGCCGCCTCGGGGATGACCCGGATGGTCTCCGGGGCCAGGCCATAGAGTTCGGCCAGGTCGCGCCGGGTGCACTCGCTGACCGCGATCAGGCCGGCGGCCGCGAACAGGCAGCGGGTCTCCAACCAACGCTCCAGCCGAAAGCGCGCCCCGCTGCGTTTTCCCCGGTAGAGGGCCTCCAGCTTCTGGGCGATGAGGTCGTGGACGGTGAGCGCCGCGCGGGGGCCGGGGCGGGAGGGCGCGTCCAGGTGGCAGAGGAAGTGAGTCACCCGCCCCCCCCGCCAGCCCGCCCCCAGCCAGAGCGGAGCCAGGAGATGGTAG